>JAFZGH010000303.1 GCA_017555465.1 Akkermansia sp.
TATGGCACCAGCTTCCTGCCGCCCTTTAACGAGGACTGCTATACTGTGTTTGTGAATGCCGTGCCCGGCACCTCGCTGGCCGAGACCGAGCGCGTATCGCGTCAGGTGATGGCGGAGCTGGAAAAGATTGAAGGCGTCAAGACCGTGACCCAGCGTACCGGCCGCGCCGAGAACGATGAACACGCCGAACCGGTGAGTGCCTCCGAGCTGGTGGTGCGTGTCGACCTGGATTTTGACCAGCGCAAGATACGCGAGGATATCCGCAAGGTGATTTCCGGTATGCCCGGCATGGGCGGCATGATTGGTTACCCGCTGGCGCACCGCATTTCCTCGGCGCTTTCCGGCTCGAACTCTGAAATTGCCATCAATATCTACGGCTCGGAGCTGCCGCAGATTCGCGATGCTGCCAAGAAAGCCGCGGAAATCCTGAGCACGCTGCCGGAAGTGGCTGATGCCCGCGCCAACCGCGAAGTCATGGTCGATACCATCTGCGTGGACTACAACCGCGAGGTGCTGGCCACTTATGGCCTCACCGTTGCCGATGCTGCCGAGCAGGTATCTGCGGCCATGCAGGGGTACAAGGCCGGTGAAATCATCAAGAACCTGGACCACTGGAACATCATGCTGCGCCTTGCGCCCGAACTGCGCATGAGCATGGATGATGTGAGCAACCTGCAACTTGTGGCTCCCGGTGGCCGGATGCTGCGCCTCTCTGACGCTGCACACGTTTACCGCGCCGAAACGACCAACCTGATTCTGCGCGACAACACTCGCCGCAAAGCCATGATTTCCTGCAACCCCAGCATTGATTCCAATCTGGGCGACCTGGCAGACGCCTGCCGCGCGAAGCTTGACCCGGTGATGAACGCCATGGGTTGCTCGGTGGACTACGCCGGCACTATCAAGAGCCGCGAGGAAGCCGGCCGCCGCCTGTACATCCTGGGTGGTATCGTGTGCGTGCTCATCGTTCTGCTGCTCTCCAGCTCGCTGGGCAGCGTGCGCCGCGCGCTCGTCACGCTCATCAACATCCCGCTCTGCCTGGTGGGTGGCATTGTGGCAGTGTTCCTCGCCTCGCCCGATACAGTGAAATCCGTGCTCAGCGGTGAGACCTACATTCCCCCCATCCTCTCCGTGAGCTCCATCGTGGGCTTCGTCACCGTGGTGGGCTTTGCTATTCGCTCCGGTCTCATTCTGCTCAACCGCTACCGCGTGCTGGAGGAGCAGGGAATGAGCACCATTGATGCCATCCGCGATGGCTCCCGCGAGCGCGTCATCCCCATCATGATGACCTCGCTTACCACCATATTGGGGCTGCTGCCGCTTGTCTGGGCCAAGGATCAGCCTGGCGGTGAGCTGCTTGCTCCGCTGGCCATCGTGCAGTTCGGCGGGCTGGTCTCCGCGACCATCCTGAACCTCCTTGTTATTCCGGCTACCAGCCGCCTCTTTATGCGTTGGCTCGCCCCCCGGAAGGACGAGGATTAAAGACATATCAACGCGTTTTCAACTCTAAACCCTAATGCCCGGCTTTTGCCGGGCATTAGCATTATTAAGGTAAAAGGGTTAATGTTATAACAGCAGGCCGGTGTAGAGTTGGAGCCTGCCGTGTGATTATGCCGGCAGGAGGCGGATGACTCGGTCTGCGCGGGGCAGGGTGATAGTGACGGTGGTGCCGGTGCCTTCCTTAGATGCGAAGCCGAGGGTGCCGCCGTGGTCTTTGATAATGCGGCGGACGATGAGAAGCCCCAGGCCGTTGCCTTTGCGTTTGGTGGTGCGGAAGGGTTCGTACATGCTGCCCATGACTTCGTGGGAGATGCCGGTGCCGGTGTCGGAAATGACGATGCGGAGGTCGTTGTCGTTGTAGGCGGTCTGGATGTAGATGCCTCCGTCATCACCGGGGATGGATTGGTAGGCGTTGCGGATGAGGTTGTAGAGCGCCTGGAAGAGCTGGGTGCTGTCAGCGGCGAGTTCGGGGAGGTTCTCGCTGAGTTCGAGGTGCACGCAGATGCCGCGGGGGGCGATTTCCGGGTCGAGGGTTTCAATGACCTGCTCAATGAGGGTGTTGAGGTTGAGCGGTGCGCGCTGCAGGCGGGTGGGGCGCATGCTTTGCAGGAACTGGTGCAGCAGGGTATCGAGCCGCTGGGTTTCGCTGAGCGCGGTTTCGAGCAGGGGAGTGAGCCTGGCCGCGTCGTCCACGGGAAGCTTGGCGAGCTTGCGCTGCAGGAGCTGGAGATTGAGACCGAGGGAGTTAAGTGGGTTTCCGATTTCGTGCGCCACGGCGCTGGCCATGTAGCTGAGCAGATTCATCTGCTCGGCCTCGGCGTTTTCTTCGCCGCGGGTGTGCTGTTCGGTGTCATCGCGTATGAGGAGCAGGTATTCACTGCCACCGGCGATGGGGCTCATGTGCAGGTGGTAGTGCCGGGGCGCGGGGTAGTTGACCTGCAGGTCGCGGGTGATGGCGATGCCGCTGTGGCAGAGGTCCTCCCATTGGCAGGTGCCACCGGTGAGGGTTTCAAAAGGGGTTTTGAGAAGATCTCTCAGGGGGCGGGCGTAGATATCTGCCGCGGCGCGGTTGGCAAAGCGGGCCTGGCCGCTGGGGTCAAAGAGGATGATGCCGTCGCGCAGGGTGTCGAAGATGTCTTGCAGGAGCCCTTTTTCGGAGACGAGACGCATGAAGATGCTGCGCAGTTCTTCCGGGGTGAGGTGGTCGAGCCGGGTGACGAGTTTGTCGAGGGTGTCCTGCTTCATAATTCGATGTGGACGCGGTTGGAGTACATGGGGATTTCCGCTCGGTAGACATTGTGTTCGTCGAAGCTGCCGGGGCAGTCTGCGCCATCGGCAACCACACTGGGTTTGGCGCCCAAGGGCAGGGCATGCAGAGCCAGGGTGGCGGTATCTGCGGTGGGGTCGAGGTTGCCCTCACCTTCGCGAATGATAGTGATGCTGCGGCGGGTGGCGGTATAGTGGAAGCGGTGCAGGCGGTACATGCCGATGCGGTAGGCCTGGCCATCGCCTGCGTCTTCGTAGTGGCAGGAGGTGGCTTCGCAGTCCGGAGCCCACCACAGGTCGTAGGTGATATGCGGGGCCTTGAGCTGGCCTACGTATTGCTGCACCGGCCAGCGGGGAATGAGGTGGCCTCCGCGCACAAAGACGGGGATGCGGCTCATCGGTGTGGAAACCCAGACCTCCTCGCCTGCGGCGGGGGCTGGGGCATCCGTCCAGAGGGAATACCACGGGCCGGGGGGCATGTAGAGGAATCTCCCGCTTTCGCCGGGATGGTGCACGGGAACGATGTAGAGCGAATCGCCCAGGAAGAATTCGCTGCTGCGCCAGTACATGTCCGGGTTTTCGGGGTACATGATGGCCAGTGCGCGGATGATGGGCAACCCCTGGGTGTGGTAACGGTGGAACTGGGTGTAGAGGTAGGGGAGAAGGCGGTAGCGCTCCATAATGGCGAGCCTCACGTGCTGCTCCACCAGCGGGCCGAAGCACCAGGGTTCCTGTCCTCCGTATTCGCCGTTGGAGTGATTGCGGAAGAAGGTGTGGAACGCGGCCATCTGCATCCAGCGGCAGAAAAGTTCGGGCGTGGGGTGGCCGAGGAAACCGCCCGTGTCTGCACCGCAGAAGGAAACGCCACTGGTGCTGAGGCGCTGTACCATGAGGTTAGCCATTTTAAGGTTCTCCCAGTCAGAGTTATTATCGCCGGTCCAGGTGGCGGCATAGCGCTGCAGCCCGGCAAAGCCGGCGCGGGAGAGCACAAAGGGGCGGCGGTCCGGGGCGTACATGAGCATGCCCTTACGCGTGGCGCGTGCCATGCATTGGCCGTAGATGTTGTGAGCCTTGAGGTGGGAGCAGGAAAAGCCATCGAACGCATGGCGGGTGTCGTCCGGGAAGGTGCGGTCGGGGAACAGGGCGGGCTCGTTCATGTCTACCCAGATGCCGCGCACCCCGATATCGGCCACTTGCTTCTTGAAGAGCCCAGCCCACCAGTTGCGGGTATCGGGCGAGGTGAAGTCCGGGAAGGTGCAGAGACCGGGCCACACGTCGCCCTCCAGCAGGGCGCCGTCGTGCCGGCGGCAGAACACGTTGCGCTCAAAGCCGCTGCGCCATACGAAGTTGTCCGGGTTAATCTTGATGCCGGGGTTGGCAATGGTAACCACCTTGAAGCCATCTGCCCCTAGGCGTTGAATCATGCCTGCCGGATCGGGGAAGTGTTCGCTGCTCCAGGTGAGGGACTGGAAGCCCTCCATGTGGTGAATGTCGAGGTGGATGGCATCGCAGGGAATCTTTCGCTTGCGCAGCTGGTGAGCCAGTGATTTGACTGCGCTTTCGGGGTAGTAGCTCCATTTGCTCTGGTGGTAGCCCAGTGCCCAGAGCGGGGGCATGGGGGGCAGCCCGGTGAGGCGGGTGTATGTGGCCACGGTGTCGAGCGCATCTGCACCGGCAATGAAGTAGTAATCCATCTGCCCGCCATCTGCGCCGAAAAGAATGCGGTCCTGGCGCTCGCGCCCGAAATCGAAGTACGAGCGCATGGTGTTGTCGAAGTAGATGCCGTACTGTGTGCCGCGATTCAGGCAGAGGAAGAAAGGAATACTCTTGTAGAGCGGGTCGCTTTCCGGGGTGAATTTGTAGTGATCCGCCCCCCACATGTCGAGGCGGCGGCCGCGCAGGTTCAGCGCGCAGGGTTTATCCCCCAGGCCGAAGAAGTGCGCCTGCTCAGGCATGTGCTTGAGCACCCACACCAGGTCATCCCCCGTGCGGTCAGAGCGGCGATGCCCCATCCCCTCGGCATCGGCGCAGAGCAGGGCTCCGCTGCGGTGGTCGTAGAACTCGATGCCGCCGTCGAGGCGGCGCACCCGCACCTCCAGGCGCTCGCTGAGCAGGGCAATATAGCCCGGGTTCTCCTCTTCCTCCAGCGCAGGGGGGGCAGGGGTGTATTCGGCGGCGATGCCGTAGCTCGGCACGTTTTCAAAGACCGCCTGGGTGACATAGCGACAGCGCACAACGCCCGGTTCCAGAAAACTGAGTCTGAGCCGGGTGGTGGGCAGTTCGAGTTCGAGGGTGTGGGAATCTACCCATTCGGAACTGCGCAGGGAGTTCTGGCTGCGTGCGGGCATAGCCGCAGGGAAATATCAGAGAGACGGTGGACTAACCGGGAGGCCACTGCAGGGAGCGCCCGCCGATGATGTGGATGTGCAGGTGGGGGACAGTCTGGCCTCCATCGTCCCCGGTGTTGAGCACGGTGCGGAAGCCGCCGACTTCGAGGCCTTCGGCGCGGGCAATGTCACCCACTTTGAGCATGAGGTGCGCCAGCAGCGCGGCATCTTCTGCCGTGGCGGCAGCAATGCTGGGAATGGGCTTGCGGGGGATGAGCAGCACATGCACCGGAGCTGCCGGGGCAATGTCGCGGAAGGCTACGCAGTGCTCATCTTCGTACACGATGGCTGCGGGGATTTCCTTGTCTGCGATTTTCTGAAAAAGGGTCTTTTCCATGCAGGGATATTTTTAGCATAACATGCCGGGGCTTTCAAGTGAATAGTGCATAGTGAATAGGGAATAGTGGGGACGGACTGAAAGAGGAATCCCCCGTTGCCACCATGCAACGGGGGATTGGGAAAAGGTTGGTTTATCCTTTTATTTAGTGGGCGCAGGCAGGGCAGGCCCAGTTGGCGCGGATGTCGGCAAAGAAGTCGTTGCCCTTGTCATCCACCAGGATGTAGGCGGGGAAGTCCTTCACGGTAATCTTCCAGATGGCTTCCATGCCCAGTTCCGGATACTCGATGCATTCGATGGAGGTGATGCAGTTCTTGGCCAGGTCTGCTGCCACACCGCCGATGGAACCGAGGTAGAAACCGCCGAACTTCTTGCAGGAATCGGTGACGCACTGGGCGCGGTTGCCCTTGGCAATCATAATCATGCTGCCGCCGTGGCTCTGGAAGAGCTCCACGTAGGAATCCATGCGGCCTGCCGTGGTCGGGCCGAAGGAACCGGAGGGATAGCCCTCGGGGGTCTTGGCGGGACCGGCGTAGTAGATGGGGTGGTCCTTGATGTACTGGGGCAGGTCCTTGCCGGCATCGAGCAGTTCCTTGAGCTTGGCGTGGGCAATGTCACGGCCCACGATGATGGTGCCGGTGAGGGAGAGGCGCGTCTTCACCGGGTACTTGGTGAGCTCGGCCAGCACTTCGCTCATCGGGCGGTCCAGGTCAACCGGCACACCTTCGCTCTTGGTTTCGCGGTATTCGGCGGGAATGTACTTGCCCGGGTCGTACTCCAGTTCTTCGATGAAGATACCCTCCGGGGTAATCTTCGCCTTGGCGTTGCGGTCGGCAGAGCAGGAGACACCCAGAGCCACCGGGCAGGAAGCACCGTGGCGGGGCAGACGCACTACACGCACATCCAGCGCAAAGGCCTTGCCGCCGAACTGGGCACCCAGACCCAGCTTCTCGGCTTCGAGCTTCAGTTCATTTTCCAGCTCCACGTCGCGGAAGGCGCGGCCGTGTTCGTTGCCGCTGGTGGGCAGGGAGTCGTAGTACTTGGTGGAGGCCAGCTTCACCGTCTTGAGGCAGATTTCGGCGCTGGTGCCACCCACCACAAAGGCCACATGGTAGGGCGGGCAGGCTGCGGTGCCCAGGGTACTCATCTTCTCTACCATGAACTTCTTGAGGGAAGCCGGGTTGAGCAGGGCCTTGGTCTCCTGGTAGAGGTAGGTCTTGTTGGCCGAGCCGCCACCCTTGGCGATGAAGAGGAAGTCGTACTCCATGCCGTGGTCGGTGGCAAAGAGGTCAATCTGGGCGGGCAGGTTGGTGCGGGTGTTGATTTCCTTGTACATGTCCAGCGCCACGTTCTGGGAGTAGCGCAGGTTGTTCTTCGTGTAGCAGTCGTAGGCACCGCGGGAGATGTATTCGGCATCGTTGTAGCCCGTCCACACCTGCTGGCCCTTCTTGCCTACACAGATGGCGGTGCCGGTGTCCTGGCAGAGGGGCAGCACGCCCTGGGCGGCTACTTCGGCGTTGCGCAGCATGGTGAGCGCCACGCTCTTGTCGTTTTCAGAAGAGGTCGGGTCAAGCAGGATGTCCTGCACCATCTTGAGGTGTTCCGGGCGCAGGTAGAAGGCGACATCGTGCCAGGCGGTCTCAGCCAGCAGTCGCAGCCCTTCCGGCTCTACCTTGAGAATGGGCTTGCCTTCAAATTCACTCACGCTCACATATTCCTTGGTGAGCAGGCGGTACTTCGTGGTGTCTTCCCCCATGGGGAACATTTCCTGATAGACAAAAGGAGGTGTTGCCATAACGCCGGGTATTATACCCGTTCCTGCGTGCGTTTGCGAGCATAAAATCCGGGAATTACGAATTACGAATTACGAATTGGCGCGGGAAAGGGGGATGGAGTGCCTGGGGCAAAATAAACCCGGCTGGGAGGGAGTACCTGCACCAGCCGGGGTTAAGGGA
>JAFZGH010000304.1 GCA_017555465.1 Akkermansia sp.
ACAGTACCGGGGGTTCGAATCCCCCCCGCTCCGCTGAGGAAAGCACCAACGCTATCAAGTGTTGGTGCTTTCTGTTTTTACGGCCATGAAACTGAAACCGGATTTAACGCGAAACCAACTGCAGCAGCTGACGGACAGGGAACTGCTGTGCCGGCTGCTGGCCAGTACGCCGCTGAACCTGCCGCGGGTGTTCCTGTTTGCGCTCTTGTACCTGCTGATGCCGTGCGCCGTGCTCGGGAGTGCTCTGGGGCTGCTGGGTACGGTCGGGATGGCGGCGGTGCTGGCGTATCTCTGGTTGTGGGGAACACCGGAGGCCATGAATGCCTTTCTGGGGTTCTGGGTGCTGTGGTCTTGTCTGGCGCTGGTGCTGGCCCTGCTGCTTCAGTTGATAGGTGGCGTACGCCGGTATGTGCGCGATAGTCGGTATCTGGCGGCTGAGGAGGCTTTTGCGGCAGAATTGAAGCCTGGTACATACCTGGAATTGTCCGTGAGTGAAGAGGTGGACCTCGAATGGGTGGTGCAGGTGCCGCAGCGCGGGGTGTATGTGCTGGTCTGCCGGGTGGATGATTACGAAGGCGCTGCGCTGCTGCATGGTGATGACTGCGCGTGCCTGGTGGAAAAGGACGAGGTACCTGGGTTGCGGACAGAGCTTCGCATGGCGTTCCGGCTGGAGGCCGGGTATCATCGGCTCGGGGTGCATGGGTATTGCACTATTGCTCCGGTGCAGATGCAGGTGTTGCTGCGCTGATTCGCGCTTGCGGGGCAGGGGAATTTGTGTTAAGCTCCTGTGCGTGAAGATTGATGCCAACACCACGCAGGAGCAGTTACTGAAACTTAGTGAACAGGTATTGCTGCGCGATTTGCTGCAGAGTACACCGCTGAACCTGAAATTCTTTCTGCGTTATCTGATTCTGTTCCTCCTGTTTCCAGGCATGGTGTTCGGGTTCAAGGCGGGGCTGGGGATTACGCTTTGTTTTTGCGCGGCGCTGGTGGGTGTGCTTTTCTGGGGGAGTGAGGCGGCCTCGGCTCTGGCGATTTACAGCTGGCTGGGCTGTGGTCTGCTGGTGCTGCTTTTTGTGACTGCCGGCGTAATCCGGAAGGCCTGGCAGGAGCGTGAGGTGCGCCGCCAGTACCGTCCGTCTGCTCCGGGACTGCGCCATGCGCAGCGCGCGCCGCAGAATTACCCGCTGCGCTGGCATAAGTCGAATACGGAGGGATTTGTGGCCTCCCATCTGGTGCTGCAGGCTCCGCAGCGCGGGGTGTATGCCGTGCTGGTGACGCTGAAAAATTACGAGGGCTCCCAGCTGGTGACGCAGGGACGCCAGGGTACATCGCTGGTGCATGCCGGAGGCGGCAAGGGGGAGGATTTCAATGCGCTGGTGCTGTACCGTCTGGAACCCGGATTGCATGAGCTTATCTGGGCCATACCGACGGCGCATGCGCCAGAGGCAAAAGTGACACTTCTTAACCAGATATAACAACGATGATAGATTTTGAAAATAAC
>JAFZGH010000305.1 GCA_017555465.1 Akkermansia sp.
GGCGCCGTGCTGCAGCAGGTCGGTGACCAGCTCCACATCGCCAATGGCGCAGGCGTAGTGCAGGGCAGTGTTCCCTTTGCTGGAGGGCAGGATGATATCAGCCGGTTCTCCCCCGGCAATCAGCGGCAGCAGTTTGAGCAAACGCCTGCGGAACAGGGGATTAAGTTCCGTGTTTTGCTGAATCCGCTCTGTGTGGGCCTGGAACCGGGCCTGGCTGCTGGCTTCGTCACCAAGGGCTGCGGACAGCAGCGCTATGGTAACAAGGAATCCTCTGGTGACGATGCGGCGCATGGCGTGTTAGGAATTCTGAGTGATTTCCTGGAGCTTTTGCCGGGCGCGGGCGTGGTCATTGCTGGCGGCTTCCTTGAACCACTTGATGGCCTTTTCCTTGTTCGGGGTGCAGCCGCGCCCCTCCAGAAGCATGAGCCCCAGACGGTAACATGCTTCGGTGCTGCCCATCCGGGCTCCTGTCCAATACCAGTCAAAGGCTTTGTCGGCATTTGCCTCTACCGCCAGTCCCACTTCATAGCAACGCCCCAGCTGCACTGTGGCCGGGCCGCTCAGACCATCGGCCGCCTGCTCCAGCAGGGGAATGGCCTCCTGAGGATTGCGGTCTGTGCCTATGCCGTACAGCTTGCAGAACGCAAGCCAGAAGGTCGCATCGGCGTGCCCGGCGGATGCCGCTTTCTCAAACAGGACGGCGGCTTCGGCAAAGTTCTGTACGCCGTTTACCCCTTGCAGACGGCAGAACCCGAGACTATACTGGGCGTTGGCATTTCCGGCAGCGGCGGCGCGTTTCAGCCAGGCGAGCCCCATGGTGTCGTTTTTACTCACACCCTCTCCGCTCAGGTGTGCCATGCCCAGGCGGTACATGGCATCCAGGTGATTCTGCGCAGCAGCCTTTACCCACCAGCGGCAGGCTTCATCCGCGTTCTTGCTGACCCCATTGCCCAGGAGATAACATTCTGCCAGCTGGCATTGCGCCTCTGCGTATCCCTGGTCGGCCGCTTTCCTCAGCCATTCCATTCCTTTGGCTGTGGATTGGGCAATGCCGCTGCCGGTGAAATAGCAGCGGGCCAGCTGGAACTGCGCTGCGGCATTACCTGCCGCTGCGGCTTCCAGATTGACCGTGGTCAGGGAGGCCACCATGACCGCTTCCTCCGCATCCTCGTATTCTCCCAGGGCATGGCCGATTCCTCCCATCAGGACAAGGGCGACGAGCAGGGCTGTGTTTCGGAATGTGTGAGTCATCGGCGTGTTCAATCTATCATTTTTTACGCCTGCTGGCAATACAAATTGCGTTTGACATGCCGCTGCCTAAGTGGTAGATTTGGCGCATGAGCAGTGAGAGTTCAGCGCGCGCATGGGCTTGTGTGAATCTGGAAGCTATCGCCCATAATCTGGACATTGCCCGCCAGGCTCTGCCGGATACGGAGCTGATGCCGGTGGTTAAGGCCGGGGCCTATGGTCATGGGCTGGAGCCTGTGGCGCGCCGGCTGGATAATCACGGGATTTCGTTCTTTGGCGTGGCTAATGTGGGCGAAGCCCGCCGCCTGCAGAATGCCGGTGTGCGCACCACGCCCTTCATTCTGGGCCCTACCTTTCCGCTGGAGCGCGAGGAAATCGTGCAGAATAACTGGTGCTGCACCATTTCCAGCCTGGAAGAGGCTGTGCATTTTCAGAGTCTCGCTGCGCTTCAGGAAAAGAAAATTTCCCTGCATGTGGCGGTGGATACCGGCATGGGGCGCGAGGGCTTTCTGCCCAGCCAGCTGGGCGCGGCGGCTGAACAGCTGAAGCAGATGCCGAATCTGCGTATTGAGGGTATCATGTCACATTTCCCTGCAGCAGATGAAGATGTGCCTTTCACGCAGGATGAAATCGGGCTCTTTGCCGATTGTGCAGCAAGCTTGCAGCAGCATTTCCCGCTGCGTTACCGCCACATTGCTGCCAGTGCGGGCGAGCTGGGCTATGAAGTGCCGGTGGCAAACCTGGCGCGCCCCGGTCTCTTGCTTTATGGCGTGGCGCCCATGGCTTCGATATATGATGGTGTGCTGCGTACTACGCTGAGTCTGCATGCCCGTGTGACCCTGGTGCGCGAGCTGCCCGCCGGGCATGGCGTTTCCTATGGCCGCACGCATATCAACACCCGCCCCACCCGCGTTGCGACCATCGGTATCGGCTATGCCGATGGCTGGAACCGCCAGATTTCCAACAAGGGGGCACGCGTCTATATCAACGGCTGTTATTGTCCCATGCTCGGACGAGTTACCATGGACCAGATTATGGCTGATGTCACCGATGTGCCGGGCGGCGTGCAATCCGGCGATGAGGTGGAGCTGTTCGGTTCCCATATCCCCGTGACCGAAGTGGCAGAGAAAACCGGCACGATTGTCTGGGAAATCTTCACCGGGCTTGGCCCTCGTCTGCCGCGCGTGTATTAACGCGTAAAGAGCAGGGCGGCGCGCTCCAGGTCCTTCATTTTTTCTCTGGGGCGGCGAATACTCAGAAGGGGTAAACGGGCAGCAGGATTTCCGGTGAAGCGGAGTTTGCCATCAATTACGTGAAAATCCGGGAATTGGTGGCGGTGTTGCTCCAGCAGGCGGGGCAGGCGTTCGCTGAGGAACTGCTGCTGCAGGCGTTCAAAGGGGGAGAGGGGAATATCTTCCCACACGTGCAGGGCGGGTGGCGTGGCGCCGTTGAGCATAAGGGGCAGAAGAAAGGAGAACGCTGCTCCATCTGTCGCGCTGTCTATCAGCCTCTGGCATTCCTCCGAACCCAGCCCGCCCAGCCTCTGTATCAGCTTCAGCGCGTATTCGTGCGTTTTCCTGGTGCCGAAGCGGGAGTCGCCAAAGCAGAGCATCTGGCTCATCAGGTTCTGCAGGGCTTCCAGCAGGTGCTCCCGGCAGATGGGGAAACGCAGCAGTACATCTGCCATGGCCCAGACGCCCATATCCACTGCATCCTTAAGTGCGCTCAGGCAGATATCTTCTGCCGCATCCGCCTGGTATCCATTCCGCAGCAGGCTGTCCAGGCAGATGAGGTTCTTCCTGTCTCGCCCATGCCACCCCCGGTCTGCCAGATAGGAAATGACATCCCGCCCGTAATCATCCTGCGCACCGGGGGAGCTTCCCCAGCGTGAGATAAATTGCCGCGCTTGCTGCGATAGGTACATGCCCGCATCGTACACTGATGCCATGCCTTTCGCAAGTTATTTTCAGCAGAGAGGAGCAAATAAGCGTCTATCAGTTAGAATGGGAGAAATGTTTGAACACAGCGGGTAGAGCTGGATTTTCCCTGAATTGCGTATTGACACATGCAAGCCATGTGAGTAACTTTGATGTATGATGTCTCGCCTGATAATATGTCTGTGTTCTCTCCTGCTGGTGGCCTGTGGTTCTGCCCGGCATGCGGAGCTGCTGAAGGCGGTCAGCTTTGAGTATGGTAACTGGGATGCGGCGGATGTGGCTCGCCTGTTGGATGAGGGGGCCGATGTGAATGCCCGGGATGCAGAGGGGCGCACTCCTCTGCTGAATGCCTATGGCGTGGGCTGCGATTTGTTTGAGGATGACCCGCGCCAGGAAGAAGCGGCAGAGTCGCTGAACCTGCTGCTGGCGGCCGGGGCAGATGTGCAGGCCCGCACCCCGGAGGGACACAATGCACTGGATCTTGCACTCTGCCAGTATGATAATGAAATCCTGGTCCGGATTCTCCGGGAAAAAGGCCTCGTGGCCAGCAAGCCGGAGTATGAGCTGGTGTGGCATGCCATGCACAATCACGCAGAGGATGTGCGCCGCCTGCTGGCCGCCGGGGTAAGCCCTGATGCCCGCAGCGCTGATGGTCGCAGCGCCGTGTGGGCCGCCATGCCTGTCCTGAATCTGAAGAACTGTTCTGAAGAATGCCTCGGCCTGCTCCTGAAAGCTGGCGCGAATACGCAGGAACTGCGCTTTGGAAACTCCCTCCTTGATTGGGCAGAGATATTTCGCGGCGAGGAAATGTCGGAAGCCTCTATCGAGCTTCTGAAACAACACGGCGCAACATACCACTCCCGGAACGAGTGAATTTGTTTGTGCTAAACGCCGCATGTGTCCCAAAGATTGTGGAAATTGTAATTTCGCGGCGAGCGTAGCGAGCGGAATTCGTAGCCCACAGTAGTGGGCGTAAGAGGTTAGACAGGGGTGGAGCGACGGAGTCGCGGAACCCCTGGTCAAACAAAAAAATGACCAGAACCCCGAACACAGTGAGTGGGTGGCAGAAAGCTAAGCATCAACATAAAGCGTCGCATCCTGTCACCCGTTCCACGGGTTCCCGTTATTTTTTTGAGGTAGCAGGCGCTGCGCGTGCTAACGCACGCTTGCACCTGCCTAAC
>JAFZGH010000306.1 GCA_017555465.1 Akkermansia sp.
CAATATCATGAAGTTCACCGAAGGTGGCTTCCGCGACTGGGGCTATGACCTGGCTCGCCGCGAGTTCGGTGCCGAACCCATCGGCGATGGCCCCTGGTGCAAGCTGCCCAACGGCATCATCATCAAGGATTGCATCTGCGACGCCTTCCTGCAGGAAATTCTCATCCACCCGCAGGAGCACTCCGTGGTGGCCACGCTGAACCTGAACGGCGACTACTGCTCCGATGCCCTGGCTGCCCAGGTGGGCGGCATCGGTATTGCCCCGGGTGCCAACATCAACTACCGCACGGGGCACGCCGTGTTCGAAGCTACGCACGGCACTGCTCCCAAGCTGGCTGGTCTGGATAAGGTGAATCCCTGTTCTTTCCTGCTGTCTGCCGAGATGATGCTGCGCTACATGGGCTGGACAGAAGCGGCTGACCGCATCGTGACCGCGATTGAAGGGGCGATTGCCGATAAGACCGTGACCGCCGATCTGGCCGAGATGATTCCCGGCAGCACGGCGGTGAGCACCACGGCTTTTGCCGATGCGCTGCTGGCGCATATCAAGTAAGCCATGCCTGACCCAGCCTACGTACACGCTGCTTTTTCGTCCATAGCCGAACGCTATGTGACCGCCAACCACGTGCTCTCCATGGGAACCGATATCCTGTGGCGG
This sequence comes from Akkermansia sp., assembly GCA_017555465.1. GTDB lineage: Bacteria > Verrucomicrobiota > Verrucomicrobiia > Verrucomicrobiales > Akkermansiaceae > Akkermansia. The sequence continues at coordinate 659 of JAFZGH010000306.1, forward strand.
GCGCGGGTGGTGGAAATGGTTGCTGAGTGGAAACCCGCCAATCTGCTTGATATTGCCACCGGTACCGGAGACCTCGCCCTGGCGCTGAATAAGGCTTTTCCGGAAATGGAAGTGCTGGGCACGGATTTCTGCCGCCCGATGCTGGATGTGGCGGTGCGCCGTGGCCTGCAGAATGTGCTGGAGGCAGACGCCATGAATCTGCCGCTGCCGGATGCCAGCTATGATGCCGCCACGGTGGCGTTCGGGCTGCGCAATATGGCAGATTACGAAAAAGCCCTGCGCGAGTGGCGGCGTATTCTGCGGCCGGGTGGGCACCTGCTGGTGCTGGATTTCAGCATGCCCGAAAATATCCTCGCCGGGCCGTATCGCCTGTATCTGCACCATGTGCTGCCGCGCATTGCCGGCTGGCTCACGGGCAACAGCGGCGCATACGATTACCTGGGCGAAAGCATTGAATCCTTTCCCCGTGGCGCGGCTTTCTGTGAGCTGATGACCCGCGCCGGATTCCGTAACCCCGCCTGCCGCCCCCTGAGCATGGGGATTGCCTCTATCTATACCGCTGAGGTGTGAACCGGAAAAAGTGCGCATCTGACAAATTTTCATATCGACAAAAGCGGTATAAAAATGTACCATATACACAGCGCCGGAACAGGCGTGTGAAAGCCTTTCTAAAACATTTACTATAAAAATATTATGTTTAAATACCCTCAGAAACCCGCAGGTGCTCCCACTGGTGGCTCTCCCTTTGCCGATAATGATGTGCCCGATGAATGGGCATCTCCCGTGCAGCAGCCCGCTGCTTCCATGCCGGCCGATGCCGGATATTTCGGTGCCGAGGAGACGACTGCTTCTCCCTTTGATGCCGGTGTAGCCATGCCAGCAGCTGGTCCCACTCGCAATGTGCTGAATTATGACGTATCCGTGGTGGGTACGCTGCGTTTTACGGATGACCTGCTCGTGGATGGCTCCGTGGAGGGTGAAATCACTTCTGACGGCGTGCTGACTGTGGGCGCCAACGCCAGCATTCAGGCCGGCGACAAGAACAAGGTGGCCGTGCGCACCCAGAGCGCCATCATCCACGGCAAGGTAGTGGGCGATATCGTGGTGACAGACCGCGTGGAGCTTGCTGCTACGGCAGAGGTGGTGGGCGATGTGACCGCCGCCAAGATTTCCATCCAGGAAGGTGCTGTGTTTGTGGGCATGTGCCGCGTGGGCAACCCCGCCGTGGTTCCTGCCACTGCCACACCCGCTCCGAAGAAGGCTGCTGCCCGTGCTCCCAAGAGCGAGGACGATGCCAGCCTGAATCTTCTGGGCTGATAGAGCTACTCTGATTTGCCATGCCGGAGTTCAGGACAGAACCGCTTGTCGTTCCGACTGTTTCCGGCCTGTTACCCGCAGGTGAGCGCGACCGCCGTGTCGCGCTCACCTCGTTTCGTTCTGACGATGAACGCGTGCAGGTGCCGATGCGCGAGGTCGTTTGTTATGAATGCGGCAAGCGCTGCCGCGTGCCGACGGCTGCTTTGTCGGCCAACTGTCTGCACTGCCACACGCACCTCAATATGGCCGATGTGGAGATACGCCCGGGGTCTCGCCGCCTGACCGTGCGTACGTTGGGAAATGTGCATGTTCCTTCTGGCACGGTACTGTCCCACCTGTCTGTGGTGTGCAACAATATGGAAGTGGATGGCCATGTCTCCGGCTCTTTCCGTTGCACGGGGACGCTGAGCCTCAATACTTCCATGACATTGGACGGGGCGGTGAGCGCCGGAAAACTAGTTGTGGATAAAGGGGCTGAGGTGGAATTGACCGTGGGTGCTGCCGCAGAGCAGGTGGAGATTTATGGCCGCTTGAAAGGGCGTCTGCAATGCAAGGGGCGGTTGCATGTCTACCGCAGCGGGGCGTATGAGGGCTTGTGCAAGGCGGCCGATGTGGTGGTTGACCCTGGTGGTTTGTTTGACGATCAGCGACGCTTCTGATGTTGTATGGATATCCGCATCACAGGGGCGAGTCAGAACACTCTGCGGCATATTGACCTGAACCTGCCGGGCGGGA
>JAFZGH010000307.1 GCA_017555465.1 Akkermansia sp.
AGGAGGGTTTGGTGCTTAGTCTCGGGGACATCATAAGCAAGCATCACGAGCATGGAGCACGAAGGGGTGGAAGAGGGTGGTGTTCTGTGCCAGCAGGGCGCGGGCGAAGGATTCCACATGCAGACGGATGATGGTGCGGAGTCGGAAGCGTTTGCCGGAATAGCACCAGAAGGACTCCATCATTTCCGCGAAGCGGCCCGCCATTTTGCGGGTATCGTGCATTTCATCCAGATAGCGCATGACGGTGATTTCGACGCAGCAACGGAAGGGTTCGATGAGGTCGCAGGCAAGGCTGGGGCGGCTGCGGCGGAGTTTGTGGATGATGCCGATGCCGGGCTCGATGCCGGAGGCGATGCATTGCCACTCAATCGCATGATAAAGGAAGCCGTAGCCATAATTGAGTGCGACGTTGAGCGGGGCCTGAGCCTGGCGCTTTTCGCGGGTGAACAAATCCTGAGCAGCAGCGCGGAAATAGCGCGCCCAGAAGAAACGCGCCCATTTGGCTTCCAGGCGCAGGATTCGGTTGAAGGAATTAGAGGCTAATCTGGGGAGCGGGGAAAGGGACGGATCGAGCGCGCGGATGAGGGTGTGCTGATTCTGCACCTTGGTCATCAGAATATCCGAGGCCAGCTGGGTGGCATGCCGGGGTTTGAGGGTGCAGAGTCGGTAGGTAGCATCCGGGTTCACATATCGGCAACGGGGGAGAAGGGAGGCTGTGTCCCATTTGCCGGTGGCGGTGTTCCAGCGCGCCATAACCACAGGGCACTGCTGCGCAACTGTGCAAAGAGCAGCCTGGCTCCACCGCGCGTGTGAAGCCAGGCATTGCAGGGAGCCTAGCACCTGAAGGGCAATTTTGCGCTCGCCGCTATACAGTATCCCATCTCTGATTCGCAAATCAGCTGATTCGTCCATCAGGATGAGGTGGTGTATCATATGGGTGGCGTGAGATTTCTGTTTGCTGCTTCTACGTCTGCATCACCGAGATTTCGGAGCTTAGCGTAATCGTTTGCTTGTTGCAGCATTTTGGTTTTCCTATCCTTATGTGTTAGCGCTCGGAATTCGAGATATGGTGCTGACCCGATAGCCGATATTCTGCCCCAAGTTTGGATGGTTTTCGGGTGGTCGAGCATGTCGACGTGTCCCTTCTTCTGTAATTTTTCGATATATTTATCGTTGCGTTCAAAGACGAGGCTAAACACATCGCCCTTGCGGAAGGTCGCGACTTTTACCGCATGCGGCGGCAGAATGCCACAAATCATTTCGTGCAGGTCGCGAGCTTTGTTTTTCTGCAGAATGTCGAGCAGGTATTGAGGTGCATTCTTAGTGCCGCGCCAGGGAAGCCCCATGCGCTTGAATCCATCGAGCACGGCCTTGGTGGGGATGATGCGCTTGTAGTATGCCCAGCATTTTTTCTTTGCATTCCAGCCAAGCCAGAGCTCGAGCCGGTCATTCGAGGATGCAAGGCTGCGGAGTTGGTCGAATTTGCCGGATTCGGTGACGATGCCGTTCCAGCCGATGGGGGATTTATCCAAATTGCCTTTGCTGCCGAATTTCCAGATATTGCGTACAGGAGTGCCGTTGAGGAGCTTCAGTTCCGGTGCGGGGTTGGTGGCATCTGCCTTAGTGGC
>JAFZGH010000308.1 GCA_017555465.1 Akkermansia sp.
CCCGGCACCGCGTTCCGCACGGAAAGCGCTACCGGGTATCATTCCGGGCTTGACATAACCAGCCACGCAAAAGGAACGAATCGGGAAGCCAGCAGAAAAAAGGTGCATTTTCTATGCGCAACGGGACGATTCTGCTTGAAATTACCGGGCAGAATCGGTATGGTATATGGCAATGAGCGAAGCGGCAGAGCAGAACAATGCGAAGCGGACCGTGCCCGGAGTTTTTGTATGGGACATGGTGCGTAAGGCTCTGCGCGCCGCCGAGGAAGGCGTGTTTTGCTGGTTGTTTGAAAATGATGAGATTTTCTACACCGAGCAATGCGTAAAAATGATGGGTATGAGCATGCAGGACTGGGCGCCCAACATCTTCACCGAACCGGAGAAAACCATTCACCCGGAAGATGTATCATTTTTCACAACCACGGTGAAACGCTACATCGACCGCCCCACCTACAATCCCCTGCGAGTGGAGGTGCGCCTGCTCAACCAACGCAACCGCGGGTGGCGCTGGGTGCGCATCAACGGCCTGCTGGAATACGATGAAAACAAGCAGCCCAGCCGCCTAGTGGGCGTGTGGGTCGACATCACCCGCCGTAAGATGGCAGACCTGCATGCCATGGAAGACCGCGACCTCTTCCGCACGCTTATTAACTACCTGCCTGATAACATTTTCTTCAAAAACCGCGAGTCCCGCTTCGTCATTGCAAACGAAGCAACGGCAAAAAAAATGAAGGTACGCACCCCCTCCGACCTCATCGGCAGCAGGGACAGCAACTTCTTTGACCCCGAAATGTGCGAAATCGCCCGCGCCGAGGAAGCGGAAATCATGGCCACGGGCAAGGCCATCACCAACCGCGTGCACCACGAAAAATGGAAAGGCGGCAAATCCACCTGGAGCCGAGTCTCCAAATTCCCGTGGTATGCGGCAGATGGCACGGTAAAAGGCATTGTGGGTATCTCCAGCGATGTAACCCGCCTCATCCAGACCCAGCAGCGCTACCAGCGACTTGCCAAGCAGCTGGATGAGAAGAACAAGGCACTGGAAAAGGAAATCACCCTGGCACGTGAGGTGCAGCAGGCACTGCAGCCGCTCAACATCCCCGACCGCGAATGGCAGCACCGCGACGGCTCGCTGCGCAAAGCTAAGTTCCATCATGTGTACATGCCCTCCGCCGGTGTGGCGGGCGATTGCTTTGAGGTATTCCCGGTGGGCCAGAGCGGCGTGGGTATGCTCATTTGCGACGTGATGGGGCACGGCGTACGCGCAGCGCTCATTGCCTCCATGATGCGAGGCCTCATGGAACAGGTTGCCAACCTGGCAGACACTCCCGCCCTGCTCCTCTCCTCGCTCAACCGCCAGATGTCGCGCATCTTCACCCAGGCCAACATCACCATGTTCGCCTCGGCCTGCTATGTGTACCTGGATTTGGATCGCCGCCGCCTCACCCTTTCCGGGGCGGGGCATCCAGCACCGATTGTCATTCCCGCAGAGGGCAAACCCTTCCAGCCGGCCATTCCGCGCACCCCGGCGCTCGGACTGCTGGAGAACGCCATGTTCCGCGAAAGCGAAATCCGGCTGGAGAACGGCATGAAGCTCATGCTCTTCACCGATGGTCTCACCGAAGCACAAAATGCAGAAGGCGATGAAATCGGAGCTCACCGCATCATGGAATTCCTGCAGCAACGCAAGCCGCAGAACATCCGCGAAATGATAGACATTTCCCTGGCCGGAGTGCACCAGTTCACGGGCAGCGCCGAGCAGGATGACGACATCTGCCTGCTCGGTGTGGAATTCACGGAAGAATAAGCTCATTTTTTCACGTGAAACGCGCAAAAAAGATTGCATTAGTGCGCGTTTCGGAGTAGTCTAGTTGACAGTTACCGAATTTACACCCATGAAGGAAGAAAAGAGCCAGGGGAATGCAAATTCCCTCAATCTGTCAGACTTGGCAGATTTCCAGTTCGGGCCGGCCTGGGCACGCCCAGGCGCAGCCAGCACCCCCGCATACACCGAGCGCCCCGCGCGTGAAAGCC
>JAFZGH010000309.1 GCA_017555465.1 Akkermansia sp.
AGCACCAGGAAGGGATTGGGCAGGGGGTAGCTGCACTCGCCCAGCGTCACCTGGCGTTCCTGCATGGCCTCCAGCAGGGCGCTCTGCACCTTGGCCGGGGCGCGGTTGATTTCGTCTGCCAGAATCAGGTTGGCAAACACCGGGCCTTTCTTGGCGGTGAACTGGCGCTCCTCCGGGTTGTAAATCATGGTGCCCAGCAGGTCGGCAGGCAGCAGATCCGGCGTAAACTGAATGCGGGAGAACGCGGCCTGCATGGTGCCAGCCAGCGCTTTCACGGAAAGGGTTTTGGCAAGACCCGGCACACCTTCCAGCAGCACGTGACCCTTGCAGAGCAGACTCAGAATCAGGCGGTTTACCAGTTTCTGCTGGCCAACTACCACTTTGGCCATTTCTTGTTTCAGTGCGCTTACCCAGGCGGACTTCTGCGCAATTTGTTCGTTGAATTCCTGTGTGTTCATGGTCGTGGTTTGCGCACAAGTCTACCACTTGCGCGCGTATTGGCAAGATTGTTCAATGTCAGTTGACGCAGATGACCCGTTGAGTGTTCAATTATGAAGGGCGCATGACAAAAAACAGCGCATCCGCAATGCCGGATGCGCTGGGGAAGTTTGTTTATTTGAAGTATCAGGCTGCAGGTGCGTCAGGCCCTTCGCCGTACTGGTTGGCTTCGCTGCTGGGTTTGCAGCAGTATACCAGCAGGATAATCCAGCCGATGATGGGAAGAAATGCCCAGAAGAAGTTCCATCCGCTGCGGCCGATATCATGCATGCGGCGGATGAAGACATTCAACCCGGGCAGGAATAAGGCAAGGTCAATGAGTTTACCGACGGGGGATGAACTATCTACATATCCCATGGACACCTCAATAATGGCAATGATAATGCCGAGAATGACCAGTGCCAGTTGCCAGTACCAGTATTCGGAGCGGCAGGCGCGCCCGCTGGCCTTGCAGTAGCGCTTCAGGCAGGATGTGACGGAGGATATAAGGTTGTATGAAACAATGGGTGTAGTTGTCATGTTGGTGAATGCAGGCCTTGTTATTTCTATGACTGCAGACATAACCCTATCAGGAAAAAAACATTGTCAACGGTTAATGAAAAATGATAGGTGGAATTCTTGCATCTTCAGGAAAAATCTGCTACCATAGAGCCATGCAGAACATCATCAGCACAACAGAACCGGTAGTGCAGAAATTGACGCATGAGTGGTATGGTACCCCCATTGCTGCACCTGTGGAATACAGCTTCACCATAGAGGGGGAAGACCTGGTGTTCCGGGCATCGCAGGCTGCTCCTGTCACTGTTCATCCCGATGCCCGCCCCGGCGAGTTCACGGAGGAACTCTGGATGTATGATACGGCGGAGTTCTTTGTGGCTGATGCCGAAGGTAAGCAGTATCTTGAGTTCAACCTTTGTCCGAATGGTGCGTGGTGGGCCTGCTCGTTCAGTGCTCCGCGTGTGCGGGATGCCTCGGCGGGCGTGCCGGTAGGGGTGCGGACTTCGGGTGAGGTGACGCAGGGAGGTTGGAATTGCTCGGCTCGCATCCCCCTGGCATACTTGCGCAGTATTGATATCGATGTCGATTCTTGTCGACTGGCTGCCACCTGCATTCTCAACAGCCCGAATTACCTTTTCTGCACCACGTCGGATGACTTGAGCGGTGAGCCGGATTTTCATCGCCCGCATAGCTGGGCTCATGCAAGGGTCTTGTAAATGAAAGCGGTGGATAAGACCAATGTGATGCGGCTCCTGGAGCAGAAAAAGGTGCTGTACCAGCACTATACCTACGAATCGGAGGGGGCTATCAGCGGGGTGGAGGTAGCCGCACTGTTGCAGCAGAATGCTGCACAGGTGTTCAAGACTCTGGTGACCACCGGGCGCAGCGGTGCTCATTATGTGTTTGTGATTCCGGTGGGGGCTGGGCTGGAGCTGAAGAAAGCCGCCAAGGCGGTGGGTGAGAAGTCCCTCGAAATGCTCAAGCAGAAAGATTTGTTGCCTCTCACCGGGTATGTGCATGGTGGATGCTCCCCCATCGGTATGAAAAAAGCCTTCCGGACGACGATTGATTCCTCCGCCGAGGATTTTGAATCGATTATCTTCTCTGGCGGGCGCATTGGCCTGCAGGTGCAGGTGTCGCTGGCGGATTTGGCCCGCCTGGTGCGCTTTCAACTGGCCGATATCACCACGGATTTGATTCATAATTGATGCAAAAATGCGAAACAAAACGCCGATATGAGGGCGTTTTGGAACAAAAGTTGTCATTTTGGAAGAAAAGGCTTGCTAAGTGAGTTAATTAGCTGTATTCTTTGCGCCGCGCGGGTTTATTAAAAAATCCGGTCGTTGGTCCTCCCTTTCCATATGGAAGCCGAGCCCGCAAGGAGGGAAACCCGGCCACAAAAATACACTAATATGTCTGACGAAATCATTCAGGAGCAGGGGCCCATCAAGCTGGCCCATTTCGAGATTCCCAACACGCTCAAGCGCATTGTTGACCCGGAGGATGCTAACCACATCACCTTCATTGCCGAGCCCATCGAGACCGGCTTTGGTCACACTCTCGGTAACTCTCTTCGCCGCGTGCTGCTCAGCTCTCTGGAGGGTGCTGCCATCACCAGCGTTCGTATCGCCGGTGCTCAGCACGAGTTCACCTCTCTGCCCGGCGTGGTGGAGGACGTGACCGAAATCATCCTCAACCTCAAGAAGGTCAAGTTCAAGCACCATGGCAAGGAGCCCCGCACTCTGTCCCTCCGCGTGACGAAGCAGGGCGTGGTGACCGCTGGTGACATCCAGGAAGACCACATCTACTCTGTGGTGAACAAGGACCAGGTTATCTGCCACCTTGACCAGAGCACCATCTTTGACTGCGACTTCGAGGTGAACGTGGGCCGTGGTTTCCACACCGCCGAGGATAACAACGACAAGGACCGCCCCATCGGCGTGATTCCGATTGACTCCATCTTCTCCCCGGTGACCCGCGTGAAGTACGCTGTGGACAACGCCCGTGTGGGTCAGATGACTGAGTTCGACAAGCTCGTGCTCGATATCTGGACCGACGGCCGCGTAAGCCCCGCCGACGCCATGCTGCAGGCCGCCAGCATCATGCGCCACCACCTGGATGTGTTCGTGGACGCCGACAGCCGCCGCGTTGAGTTCGATAAGGCCAACGGTGGCGAACAGGACGCCAACACTGCCCAGCTCCGCAAGCTGCTCAACATGAGCGTGAACGAAATCGAACTCTCTGTCCGCGCTGCCAACTGCCTGAACAACGCTAACATCACCACCGTTGGTCAGCTGGCTATGAAGACTGAGAGCGAAATGCTCAAGTACCGCAACTTCGGTAAGAAGTCCCTCAACGAGATTAAGGACAAGCTCGTGCAGCACGGCCTGTCCCTGGGTATGCAGTTCGATGCCAAGCTTCTGGCTTCCCCGGCACCGGCTTCCCGCATGCGCGACATCAACGATGAAGCCCGCGCCACGGACCTGCAGGCCCTTATCTCCCACAACATCGATGCCTTCGGCGACGACGAAGACGACGAGTAAAGATTCCAATAAATCAATATTAACACACAAACACACATTAAAAGACTATGAGACACGGCGTAAAGAAAGCCAAGCTTCAGCGTAACGCTTCCCACCGCAAGGCCCTGCTTGCCAACCAGGCTTGCAGCCTTATCAGCCACGGCCGCATCACCACCACTCTGGCCAAGGCCAAGGCTCTGCGTCCCTACGTGGAGAAGCTCATCACCCTCGGTAAGAACGGTTCCCTGCATGCCCGCCGCCAGGCCCTCGCTACGCTGCCCCAGCCCAAGGTTGTGGCCAAGCTGTTCAGCGTGGTTGCTGAGGCTACCAAGGACCGCCAGGGTGGTTACACCCGCATCGTGAAGCTCGGCCAGCGCATGACCGACAGCGCCCCCATGGCTCTGATCGAAATCATCGACCTGCCCCAGCTCACCGCTCCTGTGGCTCCCGCCACCACGACTGCTACTGGTTCCACCTCCGAGGAGGCCTGAGCCGTAAGCAAGGAGTAAATAAGCTTACATCCGCCGTAGTTGCCTTCCGGGCCACTGCGGCGGATTCTTTTTTGTGCTGATATTAAGGAAAACTTAAATATCGCTTGACTAAACACCAAACGTGTGGTATTGAATCGGCATGCGAATCGTGATGATGGCAACCGGGGATATCGCCATCCCCTCATTTCAGACACTGGCCGCCACAGGGAATGTGGTGGCGCTCATCACCCAGCCTGACCGCCCGGTAGGGCGGCATATGGAGCTGACGCCGCCGCGCGTGAAAGTGGTTGCCGAACAGCTGGGCATTCCCGTGTTTCAGCCGGAAAAGATGCGGGATGCCGCCGCCGTGGAACAGCTGCGCGCGTATGAGCCTGATATTGTGGTGGTCATGGCCTATGGGCAGATTCTTTCGCAGGAGGTGATTGATGTGGCAAAAATCGCCTGCATCAATGCGCATGCCTCGCTGCTGCCCCGCCACCGCGGCGCTGCCTGCATCCAGGCCGCCATAGAGGCTGGCGATGACGAAACCGGTATCACCATCATGCATGTGGTGAAAAAGCTGGATGCGGGTGATATTATCTGCAAGCATGCCATTCCGCTGCGCGGCACAGAGACCGCCGAGAGCCTGCACGATGACCTGGCCTTGCTGGCGCCTGCCGCACTGCAAGAGGCCATTGATTCGCTGGTGAACGGGGAAGACAGGCGCGAGGAACAGGATGAGAACCTGATGACCTACGCCCCCAAGCTGCTGCGCGCTCACGGTCAGATTGACTGGGAACAGCCTGCGCTGCAGGTGGCGCGTAAAATCCGCGCCTACCATTCCTGGCCCGGTACCTTCACCGTGTATCCCTCCGTGCATAGCGGGCAGGATAAGACGCTCAAGATTTATCCCCCTGTGGATGTGTTCCTCAATATCCGCAAGCCGGCAGATGCCGTGCCGGGTATGGTGCTGGAATCCGGGCCGGAGGGCATGCTGGTTTCTTGCGGTGGTCGCCGTGGCGGCGCTATCCGCATCACCACCATGCAGCCGAGCGGCGCACGCAAGATGAATGCAGAAAGTTTCTTTGCCGGCCATAAGATTATGCCCGGCACCATTCTGGGCTTGCCCACAACACCTACTGTATAAGACGACCATGGCACCAAGACAGAGAGCTGAAAATAAGAAGATGCTGGGCCTGTATGTAGACAGTGCTCTGGTAGCAAAGTTCCAACAGGCCTGCGCCTACTACGGCCAGACCATGACCTCCGCCGTCACCCTCTTCATTGAGGAAACCGTGCAGGAGTACGAGGAATTGCTGAAGGAGGAAGGCGACGAAAAATAAGGGGAATGCAGAATGTTAAGTAAGAGCGCGGCTTTCGCCGTATCTGCAAACAAAATCACCTGAGATTTCTCAGGTGATTTTTCACCTCCCCGCGAAGCCGGGAGGCTGAGCGCAAATTTGTGATGACCGGTGTGCGGCTTTAATTATTCAGCGGTTCATAGATGGCGTCAACCAGCCAGCCGATAGGTGTGGCAATGATGCTTAGCGGAATATCTGCCACTCTTGCTACCCAGCTTACTGGTTGCAGACAGCGGTTCAGTACGGTGCACCGGGGTGGCAGGGAGCGGGTGCGGATTATTTCAAGGTGTGGCGCGCCAATGAAAGCCTCCATTTCCGGGCGCTTGACGGTGACGTTGCTGCCGTGGGCTTCGTAAATGAGCGTCGCCCCATTGAAATCCACATCATCAGCATGGCGAAGCTGCAGCCGGGGGAAGGGGTCACGGAACATATCCACCTTAAGAAGCCTGCATATATGCTCAAACTGCGCGTGCGATAAGTCTGCGTAGTAAAATTCAGTCGGATATTGCGCAATTTCTTCTCTCCTTGGTCCCCAGTATTCGTTATCCAGGGAATTCCGGGCGGGTGAGTGTCCGGTGCAGTGTTCGATGAGGGGCTGGTTGTAAGGCACATAGGCTACAGGCACCTCGACAATGTAACGCTCTCCCTTTTTCCATGCCCTCGTGCGGTATTCCCAGTGGCCATCATCTGTCAGTGTCCGCTGGGTATAGGGGCGTTCGCGCTCCAGGTTATGCAATACCCCGCCCATGTTGACCGTTGTATGGCGCCCGGTGTAGAGAGAAATGCATCCCTCCACCATCATGATGAGGATAAAACTGAGAATATGGATGCAAATTCTGGTGCTTCGCTTCATGGCTCTGGTGATTCATTATACCATAGCAAAGGGAAAAGACAAGGAATGAGTATCAGCTCACTGCCCACATGTGTCCCAAAGTTTCATTAGGACTGCTTTCAAATTCTTGTAGCACAGCTAATTGACAATACGCTGCTGAATTGTAATTTATCGAACTATCATCGTGGGCGAATGCCCGACGAGTTTTGAGCCCGCGCAAGCGGGTGAAAGATGAAAGGCAGGGGTAAGCCCGCGACCTGGGTGGGCGTAGCCGTAGCCCCCAGCGGGCGCAGCCCCTGCTAGCCCCGAAAATTTTACTGGAGCCCATGAAATGGGTGACGGAATTGGTTGCAACACAATGATTCCACGCTTTCTGTCGCCCGTTATCACGGGCTCTGGTTTGTTTTTTTTGAGGAAGCAGGCGCTGCGCGTGCCTAACCTCTGTCGCCCACTACCGTGGGCTATGAATTCCGCTCGCTTCCGTCTTCGCTAAAGCTTCGCCGTGACAGGACGCTCGCCGACAAATTACAATCTACGAAACTTTGGGATACGTATGCTCGCTGCCGGTATCTGCTGAAAATCAGAACCTGCGGTTTATCCTTCCTGGTTGGGCAGGGAGATGCTCTGCTGTGTTGTCTGTTCGGGCAGAATCTGTTCTGGTTTTTCTGCAAACCACCAATAGTATGCCGCAATGCAGACATAGAGCGGCGTGAGAATATAGCCGGCCCAATTCACCAGCGTGCCGATAATAGTCCAGCGGGTCACCAGGGACAGGCCGAGAACCACCACGCTGATGAGCACCGCCACCACGGTAATGAAGATGCTTCCTGCCACATCGTGCGGCTCGGTGAACACATAATTCATGATAGCCGGCACGACACCCAGCATCAGGGATGCGCCGAAGGAATCCCAGCTGTTAAACGCGTTGTAATCCACCACATGTCTGCTCATGCACAGGCAGTATAACCCGCCGCCAGGTGCATGGCAATTCCTTTTTGCATCAACCCGGAAGATAGTGTGTTCACACGGAAAAATTTTCTTTACAATTTCCGCTGTTTCAGGCATTCTCTGCGCCGTCTATGTCATTCTCAGAACTTGGTATTTGCCCGGAGATTCTGGAGGCCATTGAGGTGCTCGGTTTCGAAACTCCCTCTCCCATTCAGGAAGCAGCCATTCCCCCGGCGCTGGACGGCGCTGATATTCTCGGCCTTTCCCATACCGGTTCGGGTAAGACACTGGCCTTTTCCATCCCCGCGCTGGAGAGCATTGACCCCACTCTGCGAGAGGTTCAGGTGCTCTGCCTGGCCCCCACCCGCGAGCTGGCCGTGCAGATTTGCCGTGAGGTGGATAAGCTGGCCATGTTCCTGGATGGCGTTTCCGCCGTGCCGATTTATGGCGGTGCCTCCTTTGGCCCGCAGCTGGCAGCGCTGAAGCGTGGGGTGCAGTTTGTGGTGGGTACGCCCGGCCGCGTCATCGACCTCATGGAACAGGGCGAACTGAAGGCCGATAACATCTCCATGCTCATTCTTGATGAGGCAGATGAGATGCTCGACATGGGCTTCCAGGAGGATATTGACCGAGTGGTGGCGCTGCTGCCGGAAAATCGCCAGACGCTGCTGTTCTCTGCCACGATGTCTGCCGCCATCCGCAAGCTTGTGGCTTCTGTGGCCAATGAACCGCAGGAAATTGCCATCGAGCGTCCGCAGCTCACCGTGCCTACCTGCGAGCAGGTGGTGTATGAGGTGGTGTTTTCCTCCCGTATTGAGGTGCTCAGCCGCCTGATTGAAATGGGGCGCATGAAGCGCGGCCTTGTGTTTGCCAATACCAAGCGCGTGGTGGATGATGTGGTGGATGGCCTGCTGGCGCGTGGTTATGCAGTTGACCGCCTGCATGGCGACATGCCGCAGACTCTGCGTGAACGCGTCATGGATTCCTTCCGTAAGGGGAATCTCACCGTGCTGGTGGCCACTGATATTGCCGCCCGTGGGCTGGATATTGATGATGTGGATACCGTGGTGAATTTCGAGTTGCCCCGTGACCCGGAGGACTATGTGCACCGCATCGGCCGCACTGCTCGCGCTGGGCGCAAGGGCAGGGCTGTATCCTTCATCGGCCGCCGCGATTTCTCCCTGCTGGCTCGCCTGGAACGCTTTGTGGGCGTGCGCATGCAGCGCGAAAAAGTGATGACCGGGGTGCAGGTGGAGGAAGTACGCCGCGAATCCCTGGTGGATGAAATCCTGGAGACCGCTGCCACGGCCACCGAACTGCCGGAGGAATTGAATGATATTGACCTGCCGGCCGAGCAGCTGCTGGCGGCCATGTTTAATCTGCTGGTGTCCAAGACCAGCCGGGAACTGCAGCCCATCCCGGAGGACAGACCCAGCAAGTTCTCCCGCTCTGCCCGCCCGGCAGATGATGAATGCGCCCCGGTGGAGAAGGGTAACGACTGGAGCAGTCTGCAGCAGAGCGTCACACTCTTCATGAATGGCGGTAAGCTTCTGGGCCTGCGTCCCAAGGATATTGCCGGTCTTTTCTACAACGAAGGCGGTGCGCCCAAGGGCTCTGTGGGTGATATTCGCCTGTTCCTCAAGCATACGCTCATCGAGGTTTCTCCCGAGATTGCACCCCAGCTCATTGAGCGCCTGGGAACTTGCAATATCTGCGGTTACGAGGTGAATGTACGCGAGGACAAGGGACGCCCGCAGGGTGGCAATGCGCCCTATGAACGCGAATTCCGCCCCCGCGAGCGCGAACGCCGCGGCGCTTCTTACGCCGGCCGGGGCAACAGCAACTTCCGCCGCGACCGCGAAGACCGCCGCGATTCCCGTGAGCGGGGTGGCAAGTCCGAACGCGTGTTCTACGACAAGTTCAGTCGTCGTCCCCGCCGCCGCGATTGATGTTTTTTCAGTCGTTTGAATGGATTACTTTGCCTGGCCTTTGCGCCAGGCAAAATACTTTATGCTCCAGGAGATGATGGAGTAAAGGGCAATTCCTCCGAAGATGAGGGCGATGTCGACGCCATCAGAAGTACCTTGCTTGTAGCGGGTGGTGAGGTAAATAACCGCAATGAGCAGCACGATAACCGGCATGCAGCCCAGGGTGGGGCATTCGTCGGGTGTTTCTTCCGTTTCCGGCGCCGGGGCATCCGGCAGGTGCGGCCGGATGAGGGCGGCCAGCTCGTGAACATGGTCGACAAAGAGAAATCCCTGCGGTATGAGCTGAATCCCGTGTCTTCCGTGGTGTTCCTCATGCCCCATGATGATATCGCCCCGCCCATGGCGGTATTCTCGCACCTCTTTGATTAAATCGTGCGCCAGCGGAAAGCTCCTGCATGTGCGGTGGCGGCGGAGCATTGAGGGCCGCAGCACGATGGCGCGCTGATTGGTGAGCGCATACACCGTTCGGCGGTCGTTTTCCCGCTCCCACCAGGGGCTGATGATGAACCCGATGCCGATGAGGTAAAAGGGTAGCAGCCCCAGGAAAAGGAGCAGAAAGGCTGGCTTTTCGATGATTTTCTCCAGCGTGG
>JAFZGH010000310.1 GCA_017555465.1 Akkermansia sp.
CTTGTATTCCCAGCAGGCAACGTAGGCGAAGTTCTCGTCATCGCGCTTGGCTTCGCCGTCGGCCAGCTGGTGTTCAAGACGGAAGTGAGCACCGCAGGATTCCTCACGGTTCAGAGCATCGTAGCACAGCACCTCGGCAAAGTCGAGGAAGGCAGCCACGCGCCAGGCCTTTTCGAGTTCCTGGTTCACGCCTTCGGCGCTGCCCACCACCTTCACGTTGGTCCAGAATTCCTCGCGGATGGCAGGAATCTTCTCGATGGCGTCCATGAGGGATTCCTTGGTACGGCCCATGCCTACGTCCTCCCACACAAGCTTGCCCAGCTCGCGGTGGATTTCGTCGGGGCTCTTGGTGCCCTGCACGTCCATCATCTTCTTGATGCGGGCCTTCACCGCGTCCTCAGCTTCCTTGAACTCGGGAGCAGCGGTAGTCACGGTGCCGGGCTTCTGGGTGGTCAGGTAGGTCGGCAGCGTAGCGGAAATCACGAAGTAGCCGTCAGAGAGGCCCTGCATGAGAGCGGAAGCACCCAGACGGTTGGCACCGTGGTCAGAGAAGTTGGCTTCACCGAGAACGTGCAGACCGGGGATGGAGGACATCAGGTTGTAGTCCACCCACAGACCACCCATGGTGTAGTGGGAGGCGGGGTAAATCATCATCGGCTGCTCGTGGGGGTCCACGTCGGTAATCTCCTCGTACATCTCGAAGAGGTTGCCGTACTGGCCGTCAATCCATTCCTTGCCCATGCGGTTGATGGCGTCCTTGAAGTCAAGGAACACGCCGCGACCGGTGTTGGCCACGCCACGCTCGTCGTCGCAGGCTTCCTTGGCAGCACGGGAGGAGATGTCACGCGGAGCCAGGTTACCGAAGGAGGGGTACTTGCGCTCCAGATAGTAGTCGCGATCGCCTTCAGCCACATCGGAGGGCTTCATTTCGCCACGGCGAATCTTGGCAGCCACCTCGCGGCTCTTGGGCACCCAGATACGGCCGTCGTTACGCAGAGACTCGGACATGAGGGTCAGCTTGCTCTGGTAGTCGCCCTTCACGGGGATGCAGGTGGGGTGAATCTGGGTGAAGCAGGGGTTGGCGAAGTAGGCACCCTTCTTCCAGCAGGCGCAGGCAGCGCCCACGTTGCAGCCCATGGCGTTGGTGGAAAGGAAGAACACGCGGCCATAACCACCGGTAGCCAGCAGCACGGTGTCACCAGCATAGCTCTTGATTTCACCGGTCACCATATCGCGCACCACGATACCCTTGGCGTGGCCGTCGACCACCACCAGGTCCATCATTTCGGTGCGGGGGTGCATCTGGATGTGGCCCTTGCCGATTTCCTTCTCCATGGCCTGGTAGGCACCCAGGAGCAGCTGCTGGCCGGTCTGACCGCGGCTGTAGAAGGTACGCTTGAGCTGGGAACCACCGAAGGAGCGGTTGTCGAGCAGGCCACCGTATTCGCGGCCGAAGGGAACGCCCTGGGCCACGCACTGGTTGATGATGTTGCAGGACACCTCAGCAAGGCGGTACACGTTGGCTTCACGGGCGCGGAAGTCGCCACCCTTCACGGTGTCGTAGAACAGACGGTACACGGAGTCACCGTCGTTCTGGTAGTTGTGAGCAGCGTTGATACCACCCTGGGCAGCGATGGAGTGGGCGCGGCGGGGGCTGTCCTGGTAGCAGAAGCAGTGTACATTGTAGCCCAGCTCAGCCAGCGTGGCAGCGGCAGCGCCACCAGCCAGACCGGAACCCACCACGAGCACCGTGTACTTGCGGCGGTTGTTGGGGTTGATGAGCTTGGCTTCGCGCTTGTACTTGGTCCACTTTTCAGCAATGGGGCCATCCGGAATGCAGGAATCCGGCATGTAGTCGCTTACAGGAAACTTAATGTCTTTCATAAGTGTCTATGAATGGGAAAAGGTTACTTGAGGATACCGCAGAGAACGGCTACCGGGATGGAGATGAAAGCGCCGCAAACCACCAGACCGAACAGCACGGCGATGATGTTGTAGAGCGGGCGCACCTTGCGGGTGGAAAGGCCCAGGGTCTGGAACACAGACTGCAGACCATGACGCACGTGCATGAACAGGCAGCAGATAGCCACGATGTAGAACACGGAGCACCACACGTTGGAGAAAGCGGCAACGATGTGACCGTAGCAATCGGAGGGGTCACCGTTCACCGTAAGCTGCCACAGGTGGAACAGCAGGAAGCAGAAAATCATGATACCGGTAAGCACCATGGTACGGGAGGAAAGCGTAGCTTTCAGCGTACCTTCCTTCTGGTACTGCGTGCGGGCGTTCACGTTCTCAATCTTCAGAGCCAGAGTCAACACCACATGGATGAGGAGAATGGCGGCAAGGCCGAGACGGATAGCCCAGAGCAGCCAGGCGGGCATGGTGTGCAGGCCAGTGGCGTAGGCATCAATCCAGGAGGGCACACCGTTGCCGGGATCACCACCGTAGATGGTCATGTTACCGGCCAGATGCCCCACGAGGAACAGGAGGAGACACGCACCTGTCAGAGCCACAAGAATCTTGCGGCCAATTGAGGACGTGACGAACTTGCATGCTGTCGTGATAATGTCGTTCATAATCGCAATAACGTCTTTGCGGCATTACTCTACCGTAAATACCCCCAAAAAGCAAGCCCCAATCAGCGAAACGGCGCTAAATTCTGCCTACTTTAATCCCCTGTATACCAGTATGATTTACATCAAATCACCAGATAGAAAGCGAACACCGCCAGCAGCACCGCAAAGAGGGCATCAATCCCCGTCGTGTGGCGCAGGTAAAACGCCCGCACCGGATGCCATTGCAACAAAGCACTCCACCCCACCCAACCCAGCAGGCACGATGCACTGAGCACCAGCACCAGAGCCGGGGCATACCAGGCATAATCCCCGCCGAACTGCTGCAGAGCCGGCAGAGAAAGGCCGCAGATAAACAGCGTGCATTTCGGGTTCAGGATATTGCACAGAAAGCCCTGACTGAACAGCACGGGCAATGATTCACGCGCCGTTGTCTCCAGCGCCCCCTGCTCCACCTGCACGCGGCGGCGGGGAAAAATGCGCCAGGCCAGATACAAGAGCCAAAGCACCGCGCCATAAAGCACATACTCACTCCACGGCTGAGCCATCAGCCACCCTCCCACGGAGACCACAAGGGCGGACTGAATCAGAAACCCGGCCGCAATGCCGCTGCCTACAGCCGCGCCCGCGCGGAATCCCTGTGCCAACGCCGTGCGGAACACAAAGAAAATATCCGGCCCCGGGCTGAGCTGCGACAGCAGGAGCAGTCCGAAAAGCCCCGCCAGACTGGCCAGTGCCTCCATCATCCCTGAATCACCGGCAAGGGAAGCACCACATTCGTCTGCATCGGGGATTTGCGCTGCAACACCCGTTCAGAAAGCGGCGTGGCGCTTTCATACGCCGCGCGGAACATCTCCATTTTCGCATCCACATTGTCCGCATGGTGCAGGATAAGCGCCTCGGGCACCTTGGGCAGCACCGGGGAACCATATTCCAGCAGCCCGTGGTGGGAGGCCACCAGGTGCAGCAGATGCAGCCGCACCTGCTCAGAGGCAGGAATGAGGGTTTTCCACTCAGCGCGCCGCTCCGGGGTCATCATATCGCGCCAGAGCTTGTTGATAATCTCAATCCCCATGGGAATATGGCTCAGCAACTCGCCGGATTCGGTGTACGGCATCTCCAGGCTGTGCTCCTCGTAGTCATTCTCCACAATCTTGCCGCAGTCGTGCAGCAAAGCACCAGCCAGCACCAGATCGCGGTTCAGGCGGTCGGGGTACACACTGCAAAGAGCAGCCGCCACCCGCATGACACTGGCCACATGCTCCACCAAACCGCCGCGGCGGGCGTGGTGAAAATTGCGGGCAGCTGCCGCGCGGCGGAATCGGGTTTCCTGCTGCTCCAGGAACAGGCGGCACACACCCGCCAGGCGCGGGTCTTTTATTTCAGCCACAAAGGCGCAGATACATTCCCAATCTGCCTGCTGGCGGGCCACCAGCTCCGGGCTACCGGTCAGCACCTGCTGTTCCTCCTCTGGCGTCAGCGGGCGCACATGCGCCTCCGCCAGTTCCATACCGTACTGGCTGGCCTGCCAGGTGCCGGTCACCGCCACACCTGCGGGCGCTGCCAGCATATCAAAATCCTGATACCAGGGAGAAGTCTCCCAGATTTTAAACGAAACCGTGCCGGCAGCATCTGCCAGCACGATTTCGAGATAAGGTTTACCGGTCTTGGTGGTGCGGGTGGATTTCTGAGTCACCTGCGCCAGCAAAGTACCGCGCACCGCGGCTGTTGCAGCCTCGGCGTTCAACTCTGTTGTGCTACCGAACTGCATGGCCGTTTCAGTGGTTGGCGGTTAGGCGGCGGGC
>JAFZGH010000039.1 GCA_017555465.1 Akkermansia sp.
CCTTCAGAAACAGTTTGACAGACTGAACCGCAAGATATGATTATTGATTCATCAGATTTTTTGAGCATTCCGGGCATAACGCAAGCCACGCTGACTGAAAATTCAGATGCGCCATCCGTGCTGAATCTGTCTTGGGCTGGTTTTGGTCCTGATTGGCTGCGCTGGATGGAGCCCGTGACAATCATGCACCGTGGCCGCGTGCTGTTTCATGGCCGCATGAACAACTTTGACAGAACGAACGCCGCGGGCAGTTTAGAATCCAGCGCCACGGTGGTGAATGCGCTGTGGCTGCTCGATAATCTGCCATTGGGCGCGCAGGTAGCTGAAGCAAAAGCAGCATCTGAATCTTCCGGCGTGGATTTTGCTGCTGCTGGCCAGAACGCGCTGATGAGCTGGACCGCACTCGCGGATTCCTGCCGCGTATCGGCACCGCTGTGGGTGGTGAATGAAAGCGGCGAACCGCAAGAAAATGCCATCATCACGCTGGATGTGAGCCGTGCGAATTATAGCACGGCGGCGGTATATAAGCGGGATAAAGTCATGACCGCGTGGACCGCTTTGCTGGAAATGAAACAAGCCAACCCGGACGCGCTTTTCAGAATAAACTACACCACCGGCGAGGTGGAGGTGGTATCCATCGGCGGCGCTGTTTGTGCAGATTGGTCTACGGATGCCATGCAGTTAGCATCCGCATCTTCCATTGCGCCGCAGTATGAAAGCTGCATCACCGGTGTGGCGCTGGTGGTGAGCTGGCAAGGCAAAGATGGTGGCCGTGGTGGCAGCACGTTGAAGGTGTACCCCTCGGATGTGGACGCTGGTGACATGGGCGTGAAGGTGTACACCGCGCAAGTGGAAAATGCTGCGCAGGCTACGGCGCAGGCGGAATACATGATGCGGCAGCTGAAACAATACTATGAAGCGGTGAACGTGTTGCAATATGGCGGCAGCGTGACTGTGCTGCTGGAAGATATTGCAGCCAGCCCACTTTGCAGCCGCCTGAACATTGTAGGCACGGGCACGCATGAGTCATGGCACACCATGAATGCCGTGGTTTCGGGCGTGGTATGGGATTTTCTGGCAGGTACAGTGGAAGCGCAGCTGGGCGCACAGATAGACGAGCCGGATATATCAGAAATGACGTTCCCCGATGATGCCGGCGAGGGTGAACTTTCTAGCACATACGATGAACCGCCAGACATCCCAGATGACTTCACCACGGAGGAGGATGATTCCACATGGGATGACAGCACCACATGGGAGTATACCACGACATGGAATCCTGACTTTTCATGGTCTGAAGAATCCACTACAACGTGGGATTTCACTACCACATGGGATGATACCACAACGTGGGATGATACCACCACATGGGATGATACTACCACATGGGGCGATAGCACTACACAGACGGGAAGCACGGGCGATACGGAAACGGCTACAAGCGGCACAACGCCGGGCACGGGTGGCACCGATGTGCCTCCGCTGCCGTCATGGGATAGTGACAGCGCAAGCGCCAGCACCACATGGACCGGCACATCTACGGCTACCAGCGGCAGCGCATCGTTCAGTACAAGCGGCACATCTACACGAACAGCCACGGGGTCGGGCTCGGGTAGCACGCAAGGAAGCGAGCCGGGCGGCATGCCAGGCAGTGAGTCAGGCGGCGGCTGTGATTGTGCTGAAAAATGGAAGGCTTACGAGCAGCGCATTTCTGCGCTGGAAGCGCGTGTGGCGGTGCTGGAATCCTTGCACCGCGGTGGCAGTTCAGATACGGAAACCGGCAGCGATGGAACGGCTGGAACATCGGGCTGCGGTTGCGAGTGCGCAGGCTTGCTGGAAGCTATCATGCAGGCTGTGCAGGCTGCTGCGGCTGGCATTTCGCTGACCGCGGAAGTGAATCAAAGCGTGATGACCACAAACACGGGAAATTTGCAGGTTAAAGCCAACGTCAGCGCCAGCGGCGGAAGTGGTGCATCATCGGTGAATTTCCACTACTAGCATGGCGTGCAAATGTGACAGGGATGCAATCATTGCGGCAAGCGTGCAGCTGTTTCATGCTACCATGGCGCAGCTGTACAACGGGCTGACAGTGCAAGTGACCGGCAGTGGTGGCTGGTGGACCGGCAGCTGGGTCAGCGGCGAGAATGGCTACAAGTGGACCGGTGAACGATATGAAGGCTCCGGCGGCACGGCTGTGTATAGCTACGCAAATGGCGCCATATCGGTGCAGATAACATACAACCTCGAAAACAAGGGAACATGGGAACAAGTGAACGGCACGGCATGACGGTGCATCAGCTATGGATCGGCGGCGATATACCCGCTGCTGAATCCGCATGGGTGGCAGGCGTGAAGAAAGCGGCAGAATCCGCCGGCTGGCAGCATAGGCTGTGGGATTGGCCACAGCTGCTGAAAGCCTATGGCGCGGAGCCAGTGGCCGCATTATTCCAGCAGCTGATGGTAGATTTTCCGATGCCTACCACATACACGCTGATGGCGGATTATTACCGCCTGCGCGTGTTAGCAGATGGCGGCGGTGTATACCTTGATGCGGACTTTTGTGCCACATCCTGGCCTGATTGGCCAGATGGTGCAGATATTTATGTGCTGGGCGAATTTTTTACCCGTACAAGCCCGTGCAATGGCTTTTACTATTGCCGGCGGCCTGTGATAATGCACCACGCTGCCAGGCTGGCAGCAAAGCGGCTGCTGGATGCGCTGCCGCCGGATGCGGTGGACCTTCCGAGCCGGTATGTGGCCATGGTGCGCAGGGATAGCCGCGGCGGTGGCCTACCGAGCAAAGGCATTGGCCCCGGGTTCATGCGCCGCTGCGTGCTTCCGTTCTGGCGGCATCATGGGGTTTCTATTGATTTCATTCCCACTTCCATGGTGGGGCACCGGCAATGGAAAACGCCATCTGCGCTGACTCATTATGGAACGGCGCACTGGCATGAAGGTGGGAAAAAGGATAATGACCCATTCTGGCAGGATGTGGCCGCCCGCGCGGATGCTATCACGGCGGCAAATAATGCCGCCCAGCGCCCGCTTTACCTGCGCCCGTGTGGCGGTGTCATCGCCCCGCCTAAGTCATGCTCCGCTCCCGCGCAGCCAACGCGCGGGCAAGCCGCCGATGTGCCGCCGCAGTTCCGCATTCCGCGCGATGTGCGGCGCTTGATAGTGCTTTCTAACGTCACCACTGGTTTTGCTCCCGATATGTTGCCGCTGCAATCTGGCGACCTGGTGATTCATTGCAATCATGCCCGCCACAGGGAAGCCGCCATGCGCGTGAAAGGTACGCGCCACTGGCTGTTTGTGAGACACGGGAAGGGGCGCGACCCGCGCGGCTGGCACTGGTATCATGAAGGGACTTTTGATGGTTTTGAAAAAGTCTTTTTTGTGGATGACGCAAGCATGATGCAGCCTTTCCGCTGGTGGCGTGATTTTCGCGCTATCTGCAAAAAGTCACCTACCACGGGCTTTATCGCGGCAAATATCATGAGGGAAACAGCGCCGCATCTTCCGCTGCTGCTGGCAGGTTTTGACCCAGGCGTGAAGCACGGAACGCCGCAGTGGGATGGCCACGCATGGGATGTGGAGGCTAAATGGTACGCTGCGCGAAAGTTTAACCTTTACCGCCCGCGCAAGCAAGTGCGCATCCTCGTGCTGATTGTTTCATGCCTGGGGTATTCTGGCCGCCAGATACGCACCAGAAATGCCACAGGAACCTATGAGCAGCGGCGCGC
>JAFZGH010000311.1 GCA_017555465.1 Akkermansia sp.
GTACAGTCGGGATTTCCCCTCGAACTTCCTCTTCCACGGTTCGTTATCTCCCCGCAGTTGTTCTTCAGGTCTGGGATTCCGCATCATCGCGGCTCCTTACGGACTTTCACCGTAGTGCGCATATCGCGTCGGTCGTACAATAAAAAAGCCCGCAGCATTACTGCTGCGGGCTTTATGTAAGATGTTATCAATAGTGACCACCGCGGGGACCGTTGTGCCACTTCCATGCGGTTTCCACAATATCCTTCACGTTCTGGTACTTGGGAATCCAGCCCAGGATTTCGGCAGCCTTGCGGGAGTCGGCAATGAGACGGGCGGGGTCGCCTTCGCGGCGCGGACCGTATGACACCGGGGCTTTCATGCCGGTTACTTCCTCTGCGGCTTCGATAATCTGCTTCACGGAGAATCCGTTGCCGGTGCCCAGGTTGAACCAGTTGGTCTCGCCGCCTTCCATGAGGTAATTCAGGGCGCGCAGGTGTGCATCGGCCAGGTCATCTACGTGGATGTAGTCGCGGATGCAGGTGCCGTCCGGGGTGTCGTAGTCGGTGCCGAATACGGTGATGCCGGGGCGCTCGCCCTTGATGGCCTGCAGAATCACCGGAATGAGGTGAGACTCGGGCTCGTGGTCTTCGCCGATGGCGCCGTCCACAGAGGAACCGGAGGCATTGAAGTAGCGCAGGAAGACGCTCTTGAGCCCATAGGCGCGGTCGCAGTCCTTGCAAACCTTCTCCAGCATGTACTTGGAACCGCCGTAGGGGTTGATGGGATCCTGTTTCTCGGTCTCGGGAATCGGTACCTGGGTGGGTACACCGTAGGTGGCGCAGGTGGAGGAGAATACGAAACGCTTGCAGCCGGCCAGAATCATGGCGCGCAGCAGCACCAGGGGCTTGGCGATGTTGTTTTCGTAATACTTCAGCGGGTCAGTTACGGATTCACCCACCTGGATGAAGGCGGCGAAGTGCACCACGGCGTCGAACTTGCCGTTCACGAGCAGCGGGTACACCACAGAGGGATCGCCCAGGTCGCCCTTGACCAGAGTTACTTCCTTATCCACGATGGCGGCCGGGTGGCCGTAGATCATGCTGTCCAGCACTGTCACATCGGCGCCGCTCTTGACGAGCTGGCGCACGGTGTGCGAACCAATATAACCGGCACCGCCGGTAACGAGTACTTTCATGATGTTGCTAATTGGTAAAATTACAGCAGGGAGGCCAGCAGAGCTTCCAGTTTGCGGATATCTGAAGAGAATTTACGGATGCCTTCGGCTGTCTTTTCCGTGGCCATGGCGTCTTCGTTGAAGAGGAAGCGGAAGTTCTTCTCATCGGCCGGGATGCGTTCGATATCGCTGGCTGCAGCGGCTTCGGGGGAGAGCAGGGGCTTTACCTCATCCTCACAGGCAGCCAGTTCTGCCAGCAGGTTGGGGGAAATGGTAAGCAGGTCGCAACCGGCAAGTGCCAGGATTTCTCCGGTGTTGCGGAAGCTGGCGCCCATAATCTGAACCGGGTAGCCGAATTTCTTGTAGTAGTTGTAGATGGTGCGCACGGAGATGACGCCGGGGTCGGTCTCGGCGGTGTAGGTTTCGCCTGTGGCGGACTTGTACCAGTCCAGAATACGGCCGACAAAGGGGGAGATGAGGCGCACGTTGGCTTCGGCGCAAGCAACGGCCTGTACCAGGCTGAACAGCAGGGTCAGGTTGCAGTGAATGCCTTCCTGTTCCAGCTGGCGGGCGGCCTGAATGCCTTCCCATGTTGCAGCAATCTTGATGAGAACGCGCTCGCGCGGGATGCCGGCGGCTTCGTACAGAGCCATGATTTCACGGGCTTTCTGCACGGTGGCTTCGGTGTCAAAGGAAAGGCGGGCATCCACCTCGCTGGAAACGCGGCCAGGTACGCGCTTCAGAATCTCCAGACCGAATGCGACAATGACGCGGTCCATGAGTTCACCGATTTTTTCGGCGGGGTTGGAGACGCTGGCCTTGAAGTCGGCTACCACGGCATCAAGGATGGGGCGGTATTCCGGCTTGGCGGCGGCGGCCAGGATGAGGGACGGATTGGTGGTGGCGTCCTGAGGGGTGAATTCCTCCATCTGGCGGAAATCGCCTGTGTCTGCCACTACCGTGGTGTACTTCTTGAGTTGTTCGAGCTGTGTTGCCATAAGTTAACAGGGGGATTCTATCATAATTCAGCGGCTACTGCAAGAGCAGCCTTTTTCAAATGTATCAGATAAGTTCTTTGAGCCGGTTGATGGTGATGCCGGGAATGGTGAATGTTGAGCCGTCTGCCTTGCGGAGAATGGGGGAACCGTCTTGTTCAACTCCCACGAAATGCCCGATATGCCGCTCGTTATCTGTAATGGCTACGACCGGACGAGAGTCTCCCCATGCAGCCTCCAGCATAGGAAGTATGCCTTCAAGACCACATTCGACAAAATTGTCAAACATTTCTCCGAGAACATCGCCCAGCATGGTGCGGAATTTCTTCACTGAAGGACATGCTGGTATGATGTCGCACATGCGGGTGACCGGGTCGGAGGTGATGCCCTGCATGTGTTCAATTTCGTTGAACATGTTGATGCCGATGCCGATGGAAGCCATGGTGGCAGAAGGACGCTCAACCAGAATGCCGGCGAGCTTGGCCCGGCCCACCAGTACATCATTAGGCCAGCGTAATCTGAGCCCTTTAATGTTGTATGCTTTGAGCGATTCAATGACTGCGGCTCCCGCTACCAGGGGCAGCAAGCCCCAGTGGCGATTTACGGAAGCATCCAAGGGAAGATTGTAGGTAGCCCACAGCCCCCCATCGTTGCCAGTCCAGGCGCGGTTGAAGCGCCCTCGTCCGCGAGTCTGGCTGCGCGCGGTTACGACTGACCATGCAGGAAGTTTGCGTGCTTCGTTGAATGTGGATTCACACTCGTCAATTTCCTTCACTTTCCATTTGTTGCTCACGTTGCTATTCTACACCATTGCGGGGTGCGCGTCTACCCCCAAACTGGTGATAAGTCAGCCTTTTTTGCAAAAAAATCCGGATTTGATGAAAAATCAGGTGCGACATTTCTCGTCCTATGCCTTATTTTGCCATTGCCGAATGCTGGGGGCTCTGGTATAGTGTGCGCGATATCATGAGAGTAAGAAGAACCAGACGCGTTCTTATGAGCATAGCCCTGATTGCGGCTGTGTGGGGAGGTGTGTCCACTTGGTTCTATATCAATGATTTAGTGCAACCTGTTTTGAGGCCGGTGAACCAATCGTACGATGGTTATACCAGTGTGCCGCGCAAGGCCCCGGGATTGCGGATGGAGCCGTTTACATTCAAGGGGTGGGATGGCGGTGATGTGCAGGCGGTGATTGCTGTGAAAGATGGGGAGGAATCCTCACGGCAGCTCAGCGTGATTGGTGATTTGATGAATCATCCCGTGGAGAGACTGGGGCAGATAGACTATGTACTGGTCTGCGTGGACTGGGATCATGGTATCCGCTCGGCGCTTCCAGTGGCTGAATCGCTTACGGCTGCCGGCCTGACTTGCATACTGTGGGAACCTCGCGGAGTGGATGATCGTCGCTTGTATTGCACACACGGGTTGAAGGAATGCCGGGATGTGCCTTTGTTGCTGGATGCAGTCGAGGCGCGTTCTGGTAAGGCTTCTCCTGTCTTTGCTGCTGTGGGGCAGGGGTATGGGGCAAGTCTGTTGTTGCAGGCGGCTGCGGTGGAACCCCGCATCCGGGGGCTGGTGTCGATTGATGCGTATGCTTCGTTACGCCAGTCTGTGGAGCGGACGATGCCGGAAAGCATGCTGCGCCCGCTGATGATGTGGCTCATGGATCAGCGCATCAGCCGCACTGCCGGTATGGAAAGTTTTGATGTGGCTCCGGTGGAGCAGGCCTCCAGCCTGGATCGTAATGTCCCGGTGCTGGTGGTGAATCTGGCGCAGGATAGCCCCGTGAGCAATTTCAAGGACGCCATGACCATATATGGCCGTTTGCCTAGCGATCAGCGAGATGTATGGACTCTGCGCACTCAGCAGGATGCAGCAGGCTCTGCTCACCGGGAGGTGAAAATGGGTAGGGGTCGATATCGTGAGTCTGTTCTGGTTGGGCTTCTGAATGATGAGGATAGCGCCATGAGTTCTATTGTGCGCTGGATGGATGAATGTGTGGTGAATGCGGTGCAGTCTCCGCGTGTGCACGACCCCGCGCGTCCGGATTTAACGGTTTCTGGTATCAAACTCTGATAAGGTGAACGATTCGAATATTCCAGATTACATGCTGTATGAGCGAGGAAAGCGTGTTGGCAACCGTCGCCGCAATGGCTACGAGTTAACCCGGCAGCGCGATATGGTTCCTATTGCCATGGGCGCGGCAAGTGCTGCGGTGGTGGTGCATGCCATGCTCTGGATGTATTTCCCCTCGCTTTCTGTACTGGGACTGGGCAGTCTGACGGATGTACCCGAAGAGGTTAAAATCAACGAAACAGTGCGCGTGGTGGTGAAGGAACCGCCCAAGGAGGAACAACTCGAGGAGGTACAGGAGCAGGAAATTGTGGAACAGCAGCCTGCCGAAATTGAGGAAATTGCGCATGAGCCGGAGGAAATTGATATCCTAGATGTAGAGGTGCCGGAGCTGGTGATGGCTCCCGGACCGACAGAGCTGAATGTGGCAGAGCCTGTCTATGCAGAGGAGGAAGCCGCGCCGATAAGCGAAGTTCCGCCTGCGCAGCTGGATCTGAATGCGCTCCGAGCTCACGATTTGACTGAAGAGGCGTTGGCGATTCCCGAACCGACGCCGGTGAACAGCAATGAAGTTGTCGCTGCTGCAACAGCCCAGCACGAGGTATTGGAGGATGCGTCTTCGCTCATGGAGCAGGATTTGCGAAAAGCTGCTGCTGAAGATGGAAATGCCAAACTGCCCGGGGATACGCGCAGCCTGGCGCAGCTGATGGGGGAGGAAAATCTGGGGGCAAAATCTGGTGTGGCTCGCCTGGGGGCGGATGTTTTGTTCGGTTTCAATGAATGCCAGCTCAAGAATTCGGCCCGCATCACGATGCTGCAGCTGGCGGCCTTGATTCAGAAGAATCCCGAGACTTACTTCATTATTGAAGGCCATACCGACACTGCTGGTACTGCAGCCTATAATGCCCTGCTGGGCTTGCAGCGCGCAGCTGCCGTGCGCGCCTGGCTGGTGGGTAACGGTGTGCCTGTGGAACACGTTTATATCCGTTCCTGCGGCAGTTCCATGCCCTTGGCGGCTACAACGGGTACCCGGGAGCAGCAGGCACTTAACCGCCGCGTGGAAATTCACATGCGAGCCGGCGGAGAGGAGTTGCCGGCGGGAGCTTGTGATTATAAGTACAAGGTGGATTTGACGACGAAGATTACCCACCAGCTGGCTGCCGGTGTGAAAGTTCCGGTGACGCCCTCGTTCCGTCTCCCGGTGGGGGCTACGCGCGAGCAGCGTGCCGCTGCGGAGCAGAATCGCAATCAGAAGGGGAAGAATGGTCGTTGAGGAGGGGCAGATTCTTCCTGGGTACGCGTTACCTCGTTCCGTGCCATGCAGATGGCTCATTTCGCTGGATTATGATGAGACGCTGCGTTGCCTCGACCCTCAGCAGCCAGTGCCGCTGGAATTTTTTGAATTGATGCGGGAATGGCGGCATCTGGGGATTTGCTGGGGTATCAATACTGGCCGCACTTTGCCGTATCTCTGTCAGGAATTACTTCCTTGTTCTCCGTTTCTGCCTGATTTTATCTGTACCTGTGAGCGTTATGCCTACGTGGCTGATGAGGCTGGGGTGCTCCGCCCGCTTGTGGAGCACAATGCCCGCTGCCGGGAACATAATGAGAGCGTGCGCGAGAGAATCCGCCCGCTTCTTCATGCCCGGCTGGCTTCGCTGCGGTGTGTGTACCCCACGCTGGAGTGGATTATTGCCGCGGATGATCCGCTTTCTGTGGAGGCGGTGGATTCGGACACGATGGATGCTATCATGGCTTTTCTTTCTCCCTTTGTATCCGGACTGGAGGGAGTGTCAGCCCAGCGGGCAGGGCGTTATATGCGTCTGGCGGATGCGCGTTATTGCAAGGGAACGGCTTTGAAGACGGTGGCAGAGTTGTGGAATGTGCCCAGCAGCCACTGGGCTATGCTGGGGGATGGCCATAATGATATGCATGCTTTCCGGCTTTTCTCTGATGCTTTCTGCGGTGCTCCGGCAACGGCTCATCCCGATGTGCTGGAGTATCTGCGGAGCAGGGGTGGTTATATTTCTTCTACTCCGGGGGTAATGGAAATTCTCCATGCCTGGAGGGCGCAGGTCATGACAGAAAGGGGATAAAATCCGTCTTAAAATTCGCTTTCGGCTTGACTTTTCGGGCAAAAGATAGTTACATATTCCCCCGTTAGCCCCTGGGGCTACTGACCATTCTCCCAATAGAGAAACAACAAACGACACATAACACCATTATGGGATCGCTTAAGAAGAGACGTAAGGCCAAGATTAACAAGCACAAGCGCAGCAAGCGCATGCGCCAGAACCGCCACAAGAAGCGTTTGCGTTACAAGTCCTAAGCTGCGCGCTTAGGCCACGTCCGCAAGCGACGCTGTTCTTTTCACGGCACTGTACCCCTGTGGGCACAGTGCCGTTTTTATATACCCAGCGGTGAAAGCAGGGCGCCGATGAGATAGCTTACCGTTGTCAGCGGCAGATCGATTCCGTAGGTCAGAATCACGCTGATGGGGATACGCAGTTTGTTGCCTGTGCTCCGGTAGGTGGGCAGCTCCCGGAGTACACTTCCACTGCCTTCATAAAGGGACGGCATCAGGGTGATGGGGTCATTAATTTTGAAATGTCCTTTGGGAATGGTGCTGCGGTATGATCCGTTGTTGTCGATTCTCTCCGCCTGCACATAATCAAAGTCTATGGCGCGTATGTATATGGGGGCGTCTGTCTGCCTTGTGTCTGTTCTTACCAGATAGAGTTCCGGAGCAGGGGCTCCCGTTGCATCATCTGCCGGCACGGGTTCTTCTGATGTGTTCATGTCGTGCAGGGAGACTTTACCTACCAGCCGCGGTCGGAGCTGCAGGTATTCGACCATGGTTTCCTTGTATATGTGGCCGTTGTACCTGTAACACTGCCCATCCAGGTTGAATTTCTGAACTGGTTCGGCTTTGCCGATGCTGTCGAGCTTGGCCCCGGAATTAAACGAAAGGCAGCTGCTCAGAACGCAGGCGAGCAGGCAGAAAAGAATGCGCGGAAACATAGCGAGTGTATGCTAACATACCTGGGTGCGATGAGTCAATGCTATTGATAAGAAAACACTTGTGTTGCAAAACTTGCCAATGGGAGGAAACTCTGATATAATGTACCCGAGTGATACCTCAGAGTCAGAAAGAACACCGCCACAGGGCACTGGAATTGCCGGAAGTGATTTCCGGTATCCTGGTGCTTTTCGTTGTGTTGTGGGAGGCGTGTTTTGAAGGCGTGGCTAATTCACCGGCCGAGCGAGATGCCTTTATCGGGGCTTCGCATCTGATTCTCTGCGGACTGGTGTGGTTCAACTCGTTTGTGGTCTTGCTTCACTTTATAATGGAGTGGGTGCGCTATGGCCTGCCGGGGCGCTTCCTGTGGGTGCAGTTGCTGGTGGGTATCATTGCTTCTGTCATCTTTTACGGTGGCGTGTGGAATATCTTTGACCGCTGGGCCTTCCTGGCCAGTCTGGTGTGCAGCTTCCTGCTGGGCGGCTTTTCCATTGGTACTATAGGAGCCATAGTCCGGGCTCGCCGCCGCAGCCCGGTGAAGGGGGGCAGCCGGTGGTCGCCCGCCATGAGGTTCTTCACCTACATGGTGGTGCTGGTGCTGCTCAGCACCTTGATTCTCCTGACCCCGGGCGCTACATACAAGCCGATTTCTCTTGTGGATGCTCTGTTCACCTGTGCTTCTGCCACATCCATCACGGGGCTTACCACGGTGGATGTTGCCAGCACGTTCACGCCGCTGGGCAAGCTGGTGATTCTGCTGGATATTCAGGTAGGGGCTATCGGGGTGATGACTTTTTCTTACTTTGTGCTCATGATGGTAGGCAAGCGCCTGGCTGTGCGTGACAGTATGTCGGTTTCAGGTATGCTGGATCAGCAGGGGGTGAATATTGTGCCTGCGTTGCTGCGTGCGGTATTCTTTGTCACGCTCACAGCAGAGGCGGTGGGTGCGGTTTGCCTGTATTATCTGTGGCTGGGCCAGCCGGGCTTCCCGCAGGAGCATCTGTGGGGATATGCTATTTTCCATGCCGTGTCGTCATTCTGCAATGCCGGTATCACCATATTCCCGGCAGGGATGGAGCAGGCCGGAGTGGCCGACAATCACCTGGTTCAGGCTGTGATGATGCTGCTCGTGCTCATTGGTACGGTGGGCTTCGGTGT
The DNA here is from genome assembly GCA_017555465.1 of Akkermansia sp. Lineage (GTDB taxonomy): Bacteria > Verrucomicrobiota > Verrucomicrobiia > Verrucomicrobiales > Akkermansiaceae > Akkermansia. Next base: position 8,402 of record JAFZGH010000311.1, read on the forward strand.
GTACCTGGAAGGTATTACGCGCCTGAAAGAACGCATTTCCGGCAAGCGCACGGCGAAGCGGTGGAGCACGAATTCCTGGCTGGTGCTGCGCGTGATGCTTATTGTGATGGTGGTTGGCACTCTGGGGCTTACCCTTCTGGGGGCATTGGAGCCATCTGCCCATCGGGAGAACGCTGCTTTCGGCCTGTGGGAATCACTGTGGAATGCCATCGGGCGTTCAGCGGGGTTTGCCTTGAGTGATATTGCCGATTACGGCCCGGTGTACCAGCTCTTCCTGGCCTTTCTGATGTTTGTGGGCGGTAACCCGGCCGGTACGGGTGGTGGTGTGTATGCCCCGGTGTTCGCGTTGTGTGTACTGGAGGTGTATCGCGTACTGAAGGGAAAGCAGGATGTGGAGATGCACAACCGCCGAATTGCCCGCAATACGGTGGAGCGCGCCATGGCTACTGTGGTGCTTTCTATTTTCTGGATTGTGTTTACGACGTTTGTGCTTCTTTTGCTGGAGCCTGCCGTGGCGCAGCATCCGCAAGGATTGGTGAAAATGCTGTTCATGGAGGTGAGTGCCTACACCACGACAGGGTTTGAACTGGGTGCTCTGCCACAGATTTCTGATGTTTCCAAACTTATCGTATCGCTGAACATGCTTTTCGGGCGTGTGGGTATGTTCACGTTTATGCTTATCTTTGTCCGCCAGCAGGAGCCTTCGCCTATCCGCTTGCCGGAAACTCGCTTACCTCTTACCTGATTCTTTGTTATGAAATTCGTTATCATTGGTATTGGCCAATTTGGCCGCGCACTGGCTCTGCATCTGGCAGACCTCGGCTTTGAAGTAACAATTCTGGATGAACGAGAAACCGTCATCACAGAACTCAAAGACCGTGTCACCTATGCCCTGGTGGGTGACGCCACGGATATCCGTGTACTGCGCCAGTTGGAACTTGTTGGCGAAGATACATATGTGATTGTGGCTGTGGGTGAGCAGTTTGAGCGCAACTTGCTCATTACTGCTCAGCTCAAGGAACTCGGAGTCACGCACCTGCTGACCCGCAGTGTGAATGAGTTGCACGGCAAGCTGCTGAAACTGATAGGGGTGAGCGACCTGATCAGAGTGGAAGATGTGGCTGCCCGCCAGTTAGCGGATCGTTTCACTAATGAAGGTGTGATGCGCCTGCGCCGTATTGATGCTACTCATGCCCTGGCAGATGTGCGTCTGCCGGCTGAATGGGTTGGCCGCAAGTTGATGGAAGTGGGCCTGCGTTCAGAATATCATCTGAACCTGCTGACCCTTCGCCGCGGCAAGGTAAATGAGAGTCCTATGACGGACGACGTCCTTTCCGAACCGGAGCAGCCGGTGATTGATATTCCCGATGCGAGCCTGGAATTCCAGGAGGGTGATGTGCTGGTGCTTTTCGGTAAGGACAGTGATGTGCAGCGATTTGTGGACAAGTTTGATTTGCAGGGAGAATAATGAGTGCTCGTGTGACTTTGCCGGAGACGGTTTACGCTGGTTATATTTTTGATTTGGACGGCACGCTGGTTGACAGTATGCCGGTGCATTATCGTGCCTGGCGTTGGGCTTTACAGAAGCATGGCTGCCCCCACCACGTGTTCCAGTGGGAGGAGTTTGTGGCCCACGGAGGCATGGCTGCTCCCGATATTGTGGCAGATTTGAATGCAACGTATGGTCTGAGCATGGAGCCTGAGCTGGTGGCAGAAGAGAAGCGGGACCGCTACGCCTGGCTTCTATTGAATGAAAAGCTTCCTGTTATTCCGGAAACAGTGGAACTGGTGCGCAGTCTCCGGGAGAGGGGAATTCCCTACGCTATCGGTACGGGCAGCATGCCCGCCGGGGCTACGGAAACACTGCGTTCTGCTGGTGTTGAGGATTTGTTCAGTATCATGGTTACACCGGCGGATGTGCCTCCGGGATATGGTAAGCCGCGCCCGGATATTTTCCTGCTCTGCGCCGAACGTATGGGGGTGAATCCTCGTGAATGTGTGGTGTTTGAGGATGCAGAGCCGGGAATACAGGCAGCTGTTGCTGGCGGCATGGACTGGGTTCGCGTGGGTGAATGCACTCCGGTGCGTGATTAACGGTCAATACCGCAGCGCTGTACACATTCAGCCCATGTGGTGTCGTGCGTCATCAGCCCGGTGAGCCATGGCTCGTCTTGCAGTTGCGAGGCACGGGTAAAGGCTGAGGGATTTGTGATGCGGGTGAAAAGAACCCGTTTCATGCTTTTTTTCGGAATGCGACGCAGGCCGTAGCCGGCGGGCTGTCCGTCTCTGGCGATATGGGCGGACCATACGCAGACGGTGTCGCCTTCATCTTTGACCAGAATGACGATGTGTCCTCGTTCTCTGCCGCCGATGTGGTCATTCCACCAGATTTTTAGAACATCGGATGGACGGGCTTTTTCCCAATCTGTGAAATTGATGCCAGCTCCCAGACGGTGCACCAACAGGGCAAAGCCCGGGCCATTGGCGTTGGCATATCCCCAGGGGCCTTCGCCATCCTTTACCATGCGGGGCAGCAGGGCTTTCCATGCTTCTGGTGATATGGCTCGGCGGTGGTTTTTGTCCTCCCAATGCAGCAGTGCTGCAAGGGTGGCCGCCCATACAGCGGCGGAACAGAAGGTTGGTCGGGCAGTCAGAGGTTTGAAGCAGGGACGATTTTGAGCTTCATCCCAATGAAAAGCATCAATAAGTGCTTGTTTGGCTTGGTCTTCAGTGCTGTAGTTGCCAGGACCATGGCGTTGAATTTCCATGATGGCACTTTGCATGCTTTTCCACCATGGAGTAGTGGTAATCCGGCTTCTGGTGACCAGTCCGTGGGCGGCGTGACTGTGGAATATGCCACCGCCCAGTAGCAACATGATGAGTGCAGTGATACGCATGGGTTCTGGTCAGTGTAGAGAATGCCCAGCGCTCCGGCAAGTACAAAGCTGGTAGATGACGCGATATGTTACTCATGTTAAGCAGTAAAAATACTTGAAGTTATAAAAATCTTTGGCTACAATTCTGCCCATGAAGAAAAACTTGAGCATTTTGCTGGCTTTATCCTCTACGGTTATGGCTGAAGGATGGTTTGATGCATGGCTGGATAATACCTCAGCCCTGGCTCAGGAATTGTGCAGCGATTGGAGACACGAAATGCCTGAAACCGGCATGATGCCCAGCTTTTTTTCTACTGAGTTTACATCCAATATGGGAGAACGGCATGGCGGCTCTACCATGAGCTGGCAGCAGTACAGCCTCTGCCTGCCTCTTGCTGATCCCCGGCGTTCCGGTGGTTCTGGATGGATGTTCAATGCCTCTGTGAATGCTGATGTCACTTTTTTGAAATCCCAGGGCTCACTGGATATCCGGCATAACGATTTGTACCATGTTGCTTTACCTATAGCAGCCGTCGTTCCGCGGAGCAACGGTGATAGCATGGTTTTTGCTGTTTCTCCCGGCTTTGATTCTGATTTTGCCCGGAGTGCCCATAGCTTTCACTGGAATATGATGGGTACCTACCGCGTGAATTACAGTGATTCTTTTTCATATGCGGTGGGCCTTGCGTATGCTCCTTACTCCAGTGAGTGGAGCATTATGCCAGTTGTTGCGTTTGATTGGCATATAACACCGGATTGGACACTGATGCTCAGTGGATACAGCCTGCGTGTGATGCGTGATTTTGGTGACGGATTCAGCCTGGGGGCTTTTGTCAAAGGGGCTGGTGGTTCCTGGGCTGTGCAGCAGGAACAGGGTACTCGCCTGCTGCGTATCCGCTCGCTGGTGCTTGGCGCTACAGCTGAATATGATTTCTCTCAACCTGGCCAGACTAAGCGTATAATTACCTGCTCCGTGGGCAGTATTCTGACCACCGCTGTAGATGTGTGTCGCTATAATTCCGACCGGGATCGTGATGAAAGTCATCATTACCATCCGGGCTTATATGTGTCTGCTGGTGTGGATTTCCGTTTCTGAGGTTTGTTATTGCCGGGTAAAACGCAGCCTGTCAGTATTAAATCCTCGTTTCTGTGCTTCCTGAATAAGCCTGTTGAGCGCGTCCTGGTCCGGCATTTTCTGGCGGGTGAGTAGCCAAAGGTATGCGTCGCCTTTGCCGGAGACCAGGGCAGTCTGGTAATCGGGATCTGTGTACAATATGTGATAGGGCGCTTGGAACCAGCCATACGGAGGAACAAAAGACACTTTCAGACGCCCGCTGCCGCAGGGGTAGGCTCTTCCTCGGCTGGTGCTCTGACGCCCGTTGAGAGTACGGCCGCAGTTGAGTATGTTGATGCAGCCTTCCGGCCCTGCTGAATAATCAGTGAATACCTCATCCATTCCTGCTTCAAACCAGTTCTCGTAACGGGCTTGTTCATACCAGCGTCCGAGGTACTTGGCAAGTGAGATTTCGCGTTGAGGTCGGGTATTAGTGACTGATTCTTTTTCTTTGCCGAAGAGATAGTGAATGATGCTTCTGACTTTCATGCTGTTATGAGTGATAAAGCTCCTGTTATGCTCGATAACAGATTGAGGAAATAAGACACAATGGTGGAGTATTTGAACTTGCACTTGGGCTGGCATCATGGTATTCTGCCAATGTCATGAGAAAATTGCATCTGTTACGCCTTTGTGCCGCGTCCGCATTGCTGTTGCCTATGTGTGGTTCGTTTGATGACATCCCCCCTGTGGGGCAGGTGAAGGCCGTTGATCCGGAGGCGGATGCTCTGTTGGCTGAGGCGAAGGCTTTTCAGGCGGAGGGACGCATGGCGAAGTCGCGTGCCCCATTGAAGGAAATCGTGCAATATCACAAGCTTGCTCCGAATGCGCCCGAGGCACGGTATCTGCTTGGGCGTGCTTATGAAGCCACACAGGACTACCGGGATGCATTCAAAGAATACGGCAAGTTGATTGACCGCTATCCCCAGAGTAGTTTGTATGCAGATGCGTTGAATCACCAGCTTGCCATGGCTATGGATGCGGCGACAGGCAAGATGTCTGTCCCTGTGTTATGGGGTGCCTGGTCAACGACTATGGAGTCCGGGGTGGTGGTGAAGTGGCTGCGTGAGATTGTGGAAAAGGCTCCGTATAATGACATGGCCGCCACGGCTTCTTCCATTCTTGCCAAATATCTGGTTGAGCAGGGCCGCCCGGAAGAGGCGCGTCTGGAATATGCCCGTCTGGTGGAAAAGTATCCGGATAGCCGCTACGCGCCAGAAGCTCAGCTCATGGTTGCTCAGCTCTGGGCTGATAGTCATACCCGCGGGGATAATAACCTGGTGAACCTTAGTAATGCACGTGAGGCCTATGAGGAATTTACCTTGCGTTTCCCCAAACATGCTGATGCAAAGAAAGCTCTTTCTGAAGCTTCGAATATGGAGCGGCTCATGATTCAGCAGCAGCTGGAGGTGGGCCGCTATTATCTGGAACGCTCCAAGGAGTACACCTCGGCGATTTTCTGTTTCGAGGATGTTATCCGTCAGAAATCTGTCAACCCTGATGCAGCTAAAGAAGCTGAGACGCTTCTTGCCAAGGCCAGAGCCGCTGCAGCAACAACCGTATCTGAATTATGAAAATTTTCCGCAACCTTACAGCTGCAGTAGCCGCTTTAACGCTGGTATCCTGTGGATATCATCTGGGTGGTATGAAAACTTCTGCTTTGCAGAACATGAATACATTCTGTGTTGAGATGTTTGATAATCAAACACTGCATCCCAACGCTGGAATGCTGGTGACATCTGCCGTGACCAATACGTTACAGAGCGATGGTACATACAGAATGAGTCCTCGAAATGAGGCAGATTTTGTGCTGAAAGGCTGCGTTTCTAAAATTGACCGTGACTCCTGGATTACTGATACGGAAGATTCCTATGTCAGTACGCAGATTGGTGTGCGTGTGCAGGTTCATTACCAGGTCGTGGATATGAAAAGCGGTCGCGTGCTCATCTCTGCAGAGGAGGAGGAATCCGGCAATTACTTTAATGATGTCGGCAGTGCCGAATCTTCATTCGAAGCCGCTGTTTCGTATGCTGCCCGCCGCATAGCAGATGATATCACTACTACGCTTGTGACTCAATGATTGAGTACCCTGTGAGCTTTGTGGGATTGCCGATAGGTAACCGCGAGGATATTACGCGCCGCGCATTATCGGTTCTCGAAGCCGTTGATTGTGTGTGCTGTGAGGACACCCGCAACACGGGTATGCTGCTTTCACATTATGGCATCAAGAAGCCGCTTATCAGCTTACATGAGCATAATGAAACCCAGCGCGCACCGGAGATTGCTGCTCGCGCCCTGGCGGGTGAGAGTTTCGCTGTTGTGACCGATGCGGGAATGCCCGGAGTAAGTGATCCCGGCTATCGTCTCATTCAGGAACTGAAAGCGAAGGGAGTGGCTTTTACGGTCTTGCCCGGTCCATCCGCAGTGGTGACGGCTCTGGTAGGCTCTGGGTTGCCGAGCGATGCGTTCTTCTTTGGTGGTTTCCTGCCTGTGAAATCAGGCCGGAAGGCTGCTGTGTTGCAAACGGCGGTGCAGGCATGCCATACAAGTATTTTTTATGAATCTCCCTTTCGAATCGTGAAAACAATACAGGCGCTGGCAGAAATTGATGCGGATGCGCCTGTTTGCGTTGCTCGTGAGTTGACGAAGGTATTTGAAACATACCACCGGGGCAGCGCTAGTTCGCTTCTGGAGGAATTTAAGGCTAAACCGCCGAAAGGGGAGATGGTGCTTCTGGTGGGTGGGCAGAATGCTCCCCGCGTGTGATTACAAAAAAACCGCACAGAAGTGCGGTTTTTTTGTGATTTTTCTGAGGCTGACCCTTTAGTGGGGGACAGGGATTGTCTGCTCGCGGTCGGGGCCTACGCCTACGGAACCCACAGGGCAGCCAACCACTTCGCCGAAGCGCTTCACGTAGGCCTTGCAGTTTTCGGGCAGTTCCTCCCAGGTGGTGCACTTGGAGATGTCCTGCTTCCAGCCGGGCACGGTTTCGTAAATCGGTTCGCACTTGTCCCAGTCTTCAATGCGGGCAGGGGGGTACTCCAGAATTTCATCGCCCAGCTTGTAAGCGGTGCAGATCTTGATGGTGTCGCGCTCGTCCAGTCCGTCCAGATTGGTCATGGCCATTTCATCAAAGCCATTGAACATGGCAGAGAATCGGAGCACTACGCCATCTGTCCACCCGCAACGGCGGGGACGCCCCGTAGTAGCGCCGAACTCTCGGCCAAGGCCGTGCAGATAGTCGGCAATCTCATCGTCCTCTGTGACGAAGGGGCCTGCGCCCACGCGGGTGGTGTAGGCCTTGCATACGCCGATAATCTTGTCGATGCGGGTCGGAGCAACGCCCGAACCGGTGCAGCAGCCGCCTGCGCTTGTGTTGGAGCTGGTCACGAAAGGATATGTGCCGAAGTCGATATCAAGCATGGCGCCCTGAGCTCCTTCGAACAGAACGGTCTTACCGGCCTTGATGGCATTGTTCACCACGGGAATCGTGTTGGTGATGTGGGGGCGCAGCACGTCTGCTGCGGCCATGACGGCATCGAGCGTTACCTGCGGGTCTGCTTTGGGCCAGCCAAGACGGGCAAGTTCATCATTGGCTGTCTTGATGCGGGCTTCCAGCACGCTGCGCAGGCGGTCTGCGTCTGCCAGGTCAATCATGCGGATGCCGATGCGGCGGGCCTTATCTGCGTAGGTCGGGCCGATGCCCTGCTTGGTGGTGCCAATCTTCTGGTCGCCGAGAGCTTCCTCCTGCGCGGCGTCGATTTCCTTGTGAATGGGAAGTACGACATGTGCGCGGTCAGAAATGAGCAGCTTTTCAGGGGTGATGGTCACGCCTTTTTCAAGCAGGTAGTTGATTTCCTCCACCAGCGAGGTGGGGTTGATTACTACGCCGTTGCCGATGATGTTGACCTTGTTATCCCAGAGGATACCGGAGGGAACAAGGTGCAATACGTATTTCTGACCGTTGGCGATAACGGTGTGGCCGGCATTGCTGCCGCCCTGGCTACGCACCACCAAATCGGCGGTCTCAGTGAGGAAGTCGATGACTTTCCCCTTGCCTTCATCTCCCCACTGGGAGCCAATGACTAGTGTGTTCATGTCGGAAAATTGTTATTTTGCAGAGTTAATCATACCCATGAACGTGCCGAATGTGCGGCCGTTCCTGGCTTCCGGTGTGTATTCCATACCAGCAGAGAGTTTTTCGCGGCAGATGATGCCGGCAACGCTGTCATCGTTCAGGTTGATGTGCGTTACTTCAACCCCGGCGGGCAGGGAGTCAGCCTGTACGGCAAAGCTATGGTTCGGAGCGGTGATTTCCACCTTGCCTGTGGCCATATCCTTAGCGGGCTGGTTGGCGCCGCGGTGGCCGAACTTCAGACGGGCTGTAGTGCCACCCAGGGCGATGGCCAGAATCTGATGCCCAAGGCCCAGACCAAATACGGGAAGTTTGCCAAGCAGTTCTTTTACTGTGCTGATAACCTCTGCGCAGGCGGCGGGGTCGCCGGGGCCGCTGGAGAGGAATACGCCTGCGGGCTGCATGGCGAGAATGTCTGCTGCGGAAGTAGTGGCAGGAATCACAGTGACTTCGCAGCCATCCTGGCGCAGGGCGCGAAGGGTGCTGTTCTTGATGCCGAGGTCAACGGCAACCACCTTGCATGTGACCGGCGCCAGCGTGCCATAGTTGGTCATGTCGCCAGCGGTTTTGTTCGGCAGTTTCCACGGGCGGGATTCGCCGCTCCATGTGTAGGATTCCTTGCAGGTAACCTGATTGGCCAGGGCGGCGCCATCGAGCATGGCGGCTTCCTTTGCGCGGGCTACTGCATCTGCTGCGCACAGCTCGGTTGTGACACAGGCGCGCATGCTGCCGTTCGTGCGGATGTGGCGGGCCAGCTTGCGGGTGTCCACTCCTTCAATGCCGGGGGTGTTGTGGCGCTTGAGCCAGTCATTCATGGGGGAATCTGCGCGCCAGCTGGAGTGCAGGTTGGAAAGCTCGCCGATGATGATAGCTGCGGCTTGCGGTGCAGGGCTTTCGCTGTCTTCCTCTACGATACCGTAGTTGCCGATGAGGGAATAGGTCATAGCCAGAATCTGCCCCTTGTAAGTGGGGTCAGTCATGATTTCCTGGTAGCCCATCACGGCGGTGTTGAAGCAGGCTTCGCCTGTTACTGTGCCAGTGGCACCAATGGAGATGCCTTCGAAAATTGTCCCGTCTTCTAATGCCAGAATCGCTTTCATGTGTTGA
>JAFZGH010000312.1 GCA_017555465.1 Akkermansia sp.
AATATCATCTCCCGCGCAGAGCTGCTCTACAAGAAATGCGCCACGCTGGATGACAGCATGGAGAAGGTCAAACGCGCCATTGATACTCTTTCCAAATCCTTTGAACAGGCCCGCGGGCAGTTCAAGACCGGCAATGGCAACCTGGTGCGCCAGATTGATGAATTGCGGAACTTCGGCATTAATCCTGCCCGCCGCATTGCCATGGATGAGGTATCAGATGCCCCGGCAGAGGATGCCAGGCAGATATCTGCCTCATGATGTGGATGAGAAAATATTTTCTTTGCTTTTGAACTCTATGACCATTAGTCTTTAGTGTTGAAAGTCAGGTGTATTATGTGATTCGTTTGCTGCCCGACCTGATACCCTGAGGTATCGGTCATGCGTGCAAGATACCTGAACACAATAAGAAACTGGGGCTTTACTGTGAGTTTCCCGGTTGGACTGGCAAGCGGATTGATTCCTCAACCGCTTGTCATAAAAGCGCCGGAGCCCCCGGCGGCTCATACAGAAAAGTCTACGGAGACAAGGGCCTCGTCCCAATGTGTCATCTGGAACATTTTCAGAATCAGGTAGCACAGCCATAGATTAATTCGATAACCCCGGTTTTTTATCTTTTCGGGGCGGCTTCTCTGTGATAAGATACTGGGCATATGGCAGAAGAAATGTTGAGCATTGGTGTTGATATGGGGGGCACCTCCATTAAGTTTGCCGTGGTGCGCGGCACAGATATTATTGACCGTGCCGAGCCGGTGCGTACGCAGGATTTTGTGGCGCCGGATGCAATTTTTGCAGAAGTAGGCAAGCGCTTGCGCGAGCTTATCGCCCGCTATCCGCAGGTGAAGGCTGTGGGCATGGGAATTCCGGGTTTTGTGGATCACGATAAGGGAATTGCAGATTCACTGACCAATGTTCCCGGTTGGTATGATGTTCCCGTGCGGGCCATGCTGGAGGAGATGACTGGATTGCCCGCAGCAGTGGATAATGATGCGAACTGCATGGCCTACGCAGAATGGAAGCTGGGTGCCGGTAAGGGCTTGAATGACCTGGTCTGTCTCACTCTTGGCACGGGGGTTGGCTCTGGTATTGTGGCAAATGGTAAGATGCTGCGCGGTGCGCTGGGTGCTGCTGGTGAACTGGGCCATGTAAGCATTGATTACCAGGGGCGCCCTGGCTATTATCATAATTTCGGCGCGCTGGAGAACTATATCGGCCATCCGCGTATTCAGGAAGATGCAGCTGCCGCTTATGCTGCAGCCGGGCAGGAGAAATCCTTTGAAGACTGCGCGCCCTATCCGCTGGAACTTGCCGCCAAGGAGGGTGATGCTGTTGCCTTGGAGATGTGGGATTCCATAGCCCGTAAGCTGGCAACCGGATTGCTCAACTGTCATTATCTGCTGAACCCTGCTGCGTTTATCATTGGGGGCGGCGTGGCCAAGGCTGGTGAATTGCTCATGGCTCCTCTGCGTGGTTATCTGAAGGCTCAGATGTATGCGCCGCACTACGAACGACTGCAGATTCTGCCTGCTATGTTCAGTAATGATGCCGGTATCATCGGCGCTGCGCGCATGGCTCTTGAGGAAGCAGAAAACCGGCAGGCATAATGGCTCAGCAGCCAGCAGAGACAGTTTCTAAGGGAGAGCTGAGGCTGTGCGCCAGGCTTGGTCTGGATGAAGCCGGCACACAGTCCTTGCTTGCCGCCATGCGTGCGGGCATGTCGTCCCGCGGGGCTGTGGTGTTGACCGCGCGTGCCCCGGAGGGGTACGTGCCGCCTTTCGCCTGTGAAAACCTGGGAGCAGACTGGCTGCCGCCGCGTGTGTATGTGCCGGCCGTTGGAGAGAAACCGACTTCTTATCCGGATTACGCTGAGGGGTTTTATTACTCGCTGGATTTGTCCTCATGCTGGGAATCGGCCTGCCTGTCTCAAGTCCCCCCGCCAGCATCGTCCCTCGACATGTGCGCAGCACCGGGCGGTAAAACCATGCTGATGGCGGCGCGTTTCGGCGGTCAGAATCACACGGCAAATGAGGTGCACCCCGGAAGACGCGGAATCCTGCGCCAGAACCTGCAGCAATGCGGGTATCCGGAGGTTGAGGTGACGGGGCTTCGGCCAGACCAGTGGGCCCGTAATGGGAAAACCTTTGATTTGCTTCTGGTAGATGCACCTTGCAGTGGACAATCGCTGTTGTGCAAGGGTATAAAGAATCCGGGCTGCCTCAGCAGCTCGATGGTGAATGGCAATGCCAAGCGGCAGAAAGGAATTCTGCTCTCCGCTGCGCAATGCGTGACCCCCGGCGGGCACATCGTGTATACTACCTGCACCTATGACCCGGAGGAGAACGAAAAAGTCATTGCGTATATTCTGAAACGCGTTCCTGGATGGTATGCAGTAGAGGTGCCGGAATTGGAATGTTTCCGCTCGACCTTAGTTCCGTTTCCGGCGTATCGCCTGTTGCCTGTGCATGGTGCAGGGGCTGGTGGCTTCTGTTGCCTGTTACGCAAAGAAAATTAAATAAAATATTCAACAAGGTGCGCTCTATTTGTATCATAAGACAAATATCCGCTATGAAAACCCGAATGTTACTGATTGTTGCCGCCGTACTGCCTTCTGTGTTATTTGCTTCGCCGCTTCCGGAAAAGGCAGAGCTCCTGGCTTCCAATACCGTCGTTGCTCAATATGTGGGCGTGGAGGACAGACCTTGTTTTGGGAGAACGGCTCTTTGCCCCGACCGCTGCAATCATGCTGTGCGTCTGGCCAAGTTCCGTGTTCTGGTGAATGAGGCATACGAGAAAACTGGTAAATACGGGGATGAAAAGGCCGAAACAGGAAATCTCCTGATGCTTGACGCAGTTAATGATGTGCCAGGTCAGGATGATTGCGTCCTGAAGAAAATGTCAGAATTAAAACCGGGACAATTGGTGCGCATTACTCAGAACCATTATTATGCCGATTTGGGAAGTGTTATGGCGCCGATTCGCCCTGTTGCTCAGTTTGAGCTTCTGAACGGCGGAACTTGTGCACCGCTTCTTCCGATTCCTCATAACCCTGCCAATCATGACCATGAGGTGATGCCGCTGCCTCTCTGATTACATCTCCTCCACAAGCCCCATGAACTCCAGGGGAGTTTCTGAGTTCAAATCACCGATGAACCAGATGAACGGTCGAGAAAAATCAATGAGATTGAGAGCATTCTCCAGGTTTTCATCCGCAGGCATTGAGCCTGCGGATTCCTGTAAACTGATGCCGCAGGCAAAGAGTATGGCACTCAGGTGAATCTTTTCTGCCGTAAAGGGGGAGAAATCAGCTTCCGTATCGCTGAAAAGACTGTTGAGTCCCAGTTGTTTCAGGGATGCCCGGTAATCATGGGGTGCCAGAAACTTGTGAAACCGGGGCAGCTGGACGAGCGTATCTGCCGGGGTGGCTTTGTCCAGAGCCTGGCGGATATCAGTCAGCAATTCCGGGGTAAGCTCGGTTGCAAAGTCTCTCGCGGAGGTCTGGGGCAGGATGGCAACAAATACCAGAGGACTTTTGCGACGGAATCCCGTTTTGATGGGGAGCGCCACCGCCTGCCATGAGCGGTTCTCTGCACTCGCAAGGGCATATTTTCCGCGGGAACGCATCTGGAAATACTTAGGTATAGCGCCGGAGGAATTATCAAAATCGGCCTCCTTCGTATCAGCTTTACGGAATGGTATTTCCCATTGGGGGGCGGAATACGCAATACTACCTGCCAGTAACTTTGTCCGGCTGCTGGTGGTATCGCTTGTCGCAAATTGAAGGGAGGGAAAGGGCGTGTAGTCAGACATTAAGCTGTTGAAGATACTTAATGCCAGCGGATAATTTTCAGAAAAAGGAAGGGCCAGTACCTGGTGCTGTTGAGAAATCCGGCTGACATTGATATCTGTTGTCAGCAATGCAAAGCGGTTAATATCGGAATCCGGCATGCGAGAGACTTCCGGTATCTGCAATGCGGCAAGTTCCTCCTGTGTTTTTCCTCCGGTAATACTTTGCAGCAGGGACAGCGCGTCAGACAGTACACGGGGCGCCACGATGATATTTCCTGTTGTTTCCTGGATGGCGTTGCGGAACAGCCGAATACTCAAGGCATCTGACTTGACTGTTATCTCTTCGGTTGCGGAGAGATTGTCTGTATCTGCCTGTTGCTGTTTCTGCATCATGTAGCCAGAGAATCCGCCTCCGACAACACAGGCAAGGAACAGAACAGGCCATATGAACTTTGCGAACTTCATATCAGGAATACAGCGAAAGTTCTTCATCCAGCTTCGGGCTGGGGGAGATGCAGTAGCGCTCACCCAGTTCAATGCTGACCCGGTTGCCCAGGGAATTGCGGAAAGTCATGTGCACGGGCATCTTGCCGGGGTATTTGAGCAGCGTTTCCTTAATCAGTGCCAGGTCCCCGGCATTGTGGCGGGCTGTGTTGAGCGTGATTTCGTAGTGCTTCGGTTTGCCGCCACGGCGGCGGGTGCCGTTTCCACCAATCTGCTCCAGTCCGTTGGCGGATACCTTCTTGCCTCCCGTTTTCTCATCTTCGGAGATGCGGGCCCGGAATTGTA
>JAFZGH010000313.1 GCA_017555465.1 Akkermansia sp.
GACTCCGTCGCTCCACCCCTGTCTAACCTCTTACGCCCACTGCCGTGGGCTATGAATTCCGCTCGCTTTGCTCGCCGATAAATTACAATTTACGTTGCCTTTCTAATGAAGCCGACGCGTAACTTCGGTTCTTTAATCACGTTAGCATGTTTTGACGAATATATCCACCAGCAAATCTGAAACAGGCCCGCATTTCACGTATGCGCCTTATTATGAACTTGACCTTCCGGTATAATATATAGTATGCTGTGCAACTGAATCATGTTAGAAAGCATCGACACATTACTCGAAAGTGCCAGCGGCTTCCTGTGGGGGTATATCCTCATCTTTGCCCTGCTGGGAACCCACCTTTACCTGACCTGCCTGCTGCGCTTCCCGCAACGGCATTTCTTCACAGGACTCCGCCTGTACTTCGGCGGCAAAGGCGAAGGTCAGATATCGCAATTTTCCTCCCTCATGGTCTCACTGGCAGCCAACGTGGGCACCGGCAACATCGTGGGTGTGGCCGTAGCCGTGACCAGTGGCGGCCCGGGCGCCGTGTTCTGGTGCATGCTCACAGGTGTGTTCGGCATGGCCACACGCTATGCTGAAAGCCTGCTGGCCATCCGCTACCGCACGCGCGATGCGCAGGGCAACATCATCGGCGGCCCCATGTACGCCATCGAAAAAGGCCTCAAATGCAAGTGGCTTGCCGTCATCTTTGCAGCCGTCACCGCCATTGCTGCCTTCGGCATCGGCAACCTCACCCAGGCGAACGCCGTGTCGCAGGTGCTGGCCAGCAGCTCACTGCAAGTACCCACCTGGGTGACCGGCATCATCATGGTACTGCTGGTGGGGGCCGTGCTGCTGGGGGGACTGCAGGGCATTTCCCGCGTGTGCACCGCCCTGGTGCCCACCATGGCCATCATCTACATGGTCGGCTGCGCAGCCCTGCTCATTACCAATGCCTCCTTTGTCTGGCCGGCCATCTGCCACATAGTCGATAGCGCCTTCCATCCGCAGGCAGCGGCGGGCGGCTTCATCGGCTCCACCATCATGCTGGCCATGCAGCAAGGCGTACGCCGCGGCCTGTTCTCCAACGAGGCGGGTCTGGGTTCCTCCCCCATCGTCTCGGCACCCTCGCAAACCCCGAACACCGTGCAGCACGCCCTGGTGGCCTCCACCGGCCCGTTCTGGGACACCGTCGTCATCTGCACCCTCACCGGCGTGACCCTCACCACCTGCATCATGGCCCATGCAGACATCTCCTCCACCAATGGCGAGCTGCTCACCTATGCCTCCTTTGCCACACTCGGCAGCATCGGCAGCTGGATGCTCACCATCAGCCTCGCCGCCTTTGTAGTCTCCACCATACTGGGCTGGTCCTACTTCGGCGAACGCGCGCTGGAATACCTGGGTGGCCGCCGCCTCATATACCCCTACCGCGTGCTCTGGGTCATCATCGCCTTTGCCGGCTGCGTCATCCCCAAGAGCAGCATCGTCTGGAACTTTGCCGACCTCGCCAATGGCCTCATGGCACTGCCCAACCTCATCTGCATGATTGGCCTCTCCGGCGTGCTCGTCGCGGAAACACGCTACTATCTGTGGGAAAAACGCCTCTTCGAAGTCGACCCCACCCTCATTTCTGAAAAAAATAACGAAAATTCAGAAAAAAACTGAAAAATTCAATTTTTAGTGATAGAAAGCTACCCGGAACCCCGTATCCCTTATAACAGTCCACCGGTCGCGGTGAAGGAGAGAGCGCCGCAGGCCATTAAAAGGGAGGACTGAGTTTCATAGGTAGTAAGTTGGGCGAGGCATTGCTTTTCAAGAGCGGTGCCTCGCTTGCTTTGTCGGCATGAAATGCCGACAAAGCATACGCCGCGCCAGCGGCGTATTTCATACCCGCCGGCAGGCGGGTATTTCATGCGGCAAAGCCGCATGAAATACC
>JAFZGH010000314.1 GCA_017555465.1 Akkermansia sp.
ATTCTGGTAGGATAGAGCCATTATGAAGCTGACTCCGATTCTGACAACATTAGCTACGCTTTTCTGTGTGGGAACGGCAGTGGGGGCAGATACCCGGCCGAATCTGCTTTTCATCATCACGGATGACCACTCGCCCGAAGTGCTGGGCAGCTGCGATGCAGATACGCCCATGCCGATGCCGGGTTTCCGCCGTCTGGCCAATGAGGGTATGGTGTTCGACCGCTCGTATTGCGCCAACTCTCTGTGCGGCCCCTCCCGCGCCTGCATGCTGACCGGGCGCCACTCCCACAATAATGGTTTCCTGTACAACTACGGCGGGCCTGCCTTCAACGGCGCGCAGCCGACCTACCCGAAGATGCTGCAGGCTGCAGGCTACCAGACCGGCATTGTGGGCAAGTGGCATCTGATTTCCCAGCCGACAGGCTTCGATTCCTGGCAGGTGTTCCCGAGCCAGGGCGATTACTGGAATCCGACCTTCCACCAGCTGGGCGTACAGGGCCGCACTACCAGCCACCAGGACCGGGGCTACGTGACCGACCTGGTGACCACCAAAGCGATTGACTGGATGGAGAACCGCGACAAGAACAAGCCCTTTGCGCTGATTGTGGGGCACAAGGCACCGCACCGCAACTGGATTCCTGCCCCGCGCCACCTGAAGGCGGTGAAGGAATATGTTTCCAAGCTGACGCCGCCGGATACCCTGATGGATGATTACGCCAACCGCCCGGAATTCCTGCGCCACAACCGCCAGAGCGTGCTCTGGGACATGTGCAACTGGAATGACAACCACCTGGTGGAGAGCGAGATTCCCTTTGACGTCATGAAGGAGATTGTGCCGAAATGGGCACTGCGCAATATGGTGAACCGCGGCACGTTCAAGAACAACGGCGGAGTTCCCGATGATTTTGACTGGGATGCACACAAGCCCAAGTTCCCCGCCAAAAACAATTTCGGCTGGAACACGAATCACATGGATCCCGGCACCAAGGAAGTGTATGATGACTTCTTTGCTACGCGCACGCGCGAATTCGTGGAAGCATTCCGCGCCGGTAAGGTGCAGACGGAAAAAGACATGGCCGAATGCCGCTGGCGCTGGTACATGGAAGACTACCTGGGCACCCTGCTCTCCGTTGACCAGTCCATCTCCAGCCTGTTGGATTACCTGGACCGCCACGGACTCTCCGAAAACACGCTGGTGATTTACGTGGGCGACCAGGGTTTCTACCTGGGTGAGCACGGACTGTACGACAAGCGCTGGATTTTCGAACAGAGTTTCCGCATGCCGTTGGTCATGCGCTGGAAGGGGCACATTGCCGCTGGCACGCGTTCCCAGGCCATGGTGCAGAACATTGACTACGCCCCCACTATTCTGGAGATTGCCGGGGTGAATACGGAGGAAAATACCCGCACCATGGAGGGCGTATCCCTGACGCCGCTGTTCAAGACCGGCGATGCCCCCGAATTCCGCGACCGCCCGCTCTACTATGCGTTCTACGAGCAGCCGGGTGAGCACAACGCCCCGCGCCACGATGGTCTGCGCACCCAGCGCTACACCTTCGCCCGCATCTGGACTTCCACCGATGAAGAGCGCAAGAGTGGCACCCGCAAGCCGGAAAACGAATGGATGCTCATCGACAACGAAAAGGACCCGAAGCAGATGAAGAATGTGGCTCAGGATCCCGCCTATGCCGATGTGATGAAGCAGCTCACCGAGATATACTACAAGCTGCGCGAGCAGTACCGCGTACCCGCCAACTGCCCCGGCAGCGGCCCGCGCATCCCGGACTTCAAGCCTTCCTGGGGCACCGGTGAAAACGACCGCATCAAATAAGAAGCCGCCGTTATTCCCGGATAACACTTCGCGCGCCTTTCCCCACTGGAAAGGCGCGCTTTTTGCATACCAGAAGACACATAAAAAGCCCGCATTGCGGGCTGTTATATCACATGCGGTTCACGCGGTCACTCATGCCCGAGAAAACGCCGGATGAGCAGCTTCCCGTATTCCGCATGGGAGAGGGTGGAAGCATAATCTACGGCGTATTCATCCAGTTCCCAGGGCATCCATTCATTACGCTGGCAACGATCTTCCTCCACGACCATCAAATTCAGGAAATCAGAGATACAGGCCTGCTGGGCTTCGTTGAGTTCCCGGCACCGGGTGCGCTCCAGTTCAATAAACCGGCTGCCCGGTTTTTCGCCAGGATAAATTTCAACCACGCCGTGCAGCGCCCCAATCATGAACCGGGGCATCAGGAAGCGGTAGGCATGCGGCCCAGCGTAGGTCAGCGAGCAGGAACAGGCAAAGAGTAAATCATCGGGTATAGCCTGCCAGTTTTCGCGCTCCTCCAGCGGAGCTAACAGCGCCTGCGCATCCGCGGGCCAGTAGTCATCTTCGGCCTCGCCGCCCAGCAGCACACGCACCTCGCGGTAACAGGTTACCCCGGCAAAGGCTTCGATAATCCGCTGTTCCAGGCGCAAGCGCTCAGGAGACAGCGGCATATCATCCGGCTTATAGCACTTCCTGCGCACCTCGATGGTATGCAGAAACTCCGCCGCCGCATGCACAGTTTCCTTGTCAAAGTTATCCAGCAGTGTGGCAGCAATGGCTTTGATGGACTCTTTTTTACTCACGGAATGTATTGTAATATGCAGCGCTGGAATTGTAAAGGCAATCTGCTGCTTTTGTCTTGCATTTCGGCGGGGCGGGAGTAGACTGGTGGCAGCATGAATGCACAGGCGCAGAAGATTCGTGATTATCTGAGTTCTTATTATACACCGGAAGAATGGCCCACCCTGCTTTGGCAAGCTGAGGAATGGTCTCTGAGCCGGCCGCTGGAGGGGCTGCGCGTGCTGGATGGCACGCCTCTTTTCCGTAACACGCTGGGTAAATTCATGGCGCTGCTGGCGGCAGGTGCTGAGGTGTGGGTGCCGGAACGCCCGGGCATGCCGTATGATGCGGCCATCATGCAACTCCTGCCGGAGTTCGGTATCCGGAAAGCCCCGCGCAGTATGGATGATTTTGATATCGTGCTGGATTGCAGCGGACAGTTCTGCGAACTGCACCCGCGCCTGGGGGCTGCAGAGCTCACCCGAACCGGGGTG
>JAFZGH010000315.1 GCA_017555465.1 Akkermansia sp.
GAAATAAATTCCGGTGCAGCAGACTCAATCCGTAATGATGTTCAGCTCTGCCACAGCAGCAGAATCGCCACCATCATGAGCAGACAATGCCACAAAGCGGATGAACTTACCCGAGGCGGGGGTGAAGAACAGAGCTTCCTGTTTTTCTGCTGTATCAGCCATGGTGCCGCGGGCCACGGGTTCGCCCCAGCTCTTGCCATCCTTGCTGATGTAGACCTCATACTCCTTCACACGGGCTTCTTCCAGCTTGGCGCTCTGGAAGACAATGCCCTTCACCGTGCGCTCCCCGCCCATATCGAGGCGGATTTCGTGCGGATAGCTGGCCATCGTCACACCCTTGAGCGTGTGCCAGTAAGTGTCGGGGTTGCCGTCCAGCACGTTGCGGGCAGGGCCGCCTTCCGGCAGGTCGGAGCTGACATAGGCCACCGAGAAGAATGCATGCGGCGGGTATTCGCCCACCACGCGGGTGATGATGGGGGAAACCTCAGCCAGGGCGGCGTAGGGGTCATTACCGGTGAGCGGGGTGCGGAAGATGAGCTTGAAGAACTTGGTAGCCACAGCTTCCTTGAGCATCACGCGCTGCTCGCTGTCCTCATCAATCATCTGGATGCTGGCATCCGGGGCGTTGCTCCAGGTCTTGCCATCGTCGGAGAGGTAGATCTCAATCTTACCGGCGCGGGAGGAGGAGCGCCCCTGGCGCGGGGTGAAGGCAAAGCCGCGGAGTTCGGACATGGCGCCCATGTCGATGATGATTTCATGCGGATACGGAGGCATGGGGGTGGAACGCCATTCGGAATGCCAGAAGGTATCGCGACGGCCGTCAATCAGATTCCAGGGGGAGTTGCTGCTGCCGGCGTAGCTGGAGCAGTAGGTGACGCGCATCACGTTGTCCGGCTTCCATTCAGGCAGCGTCTGGAACACTGCTACGCTTTTCATGCAGCCGTCGCTGGAGGCCGAGGCACGTACAATGCCGTCTTCGCGCTGCAGGAAGGGTTCCTTGTATTCCGTCTTGGTGCCATCAGGCAGGGTGACGGTAATCTTTGCATCGCGGGAGCCGCAAGTGGCGTGCACATAACCCACACTGTCGCGTGAGAGGGTGACAGCACCGGTGAGCGGCAGCATCTTGCGTCCGATTTCGGCGGGGTTCTCACCCTGCAGCAGCGGGCGCAGAGAGAAAACGAAGGTGGTGGGCCCGGAAAGCGGGATATCGCGGTCCATGGGAAGCGGGCCGCAGGCGGCACCACCCAGACCCAGAGTAAAGGCATCCACGCTCAGTACGGTGGCGCCGGCGCGCTTTACTTCCTCCGGGTGAGCAGCTTCAAAGATATCGCGGGCAGTGTAGGGCAGCGCAGAGAAATTGAAGTTCTCGTGCGGTTCTGCGGCTACAACAAGACCTATACCCTTATCGTCCGTCACAGCCACCCACTTGGTGTCCATGCGGTTGCCCATTTCCATGGGGAAGGGATAGCGTTCCACCATGCCGTCCACGGTGTTGCTCCAGATGCCCATGTGGGAGCCGGCCTTGCGGTCAGTGTAATTCTCGCCGGGGCCGCGGCCATACCAGCGCACGTTGGAGTAGCGCTCCGGCATGCTGAGGGTGTAGCCCAGCTTGGGCAGCACCACCTTGTTCATGCTGGGGATGATGCCGGCCTGCACGCTCACATAGCCATTCGGCAGGATGGTGTAGACCAGCTGGGTGGTGAACTTGAAGTCCTTCTCTGTGATGGGGCCGAGGTCTTTCACCTTGTAAGTGCCCTGGTCGTACTCACCGCTGTTGAGGTTTTCCTTGCGGGTGCCCTGGCTGATGACGTCGCAGGAAATACGCACCACACCGTGATCCAGGCGCTCCACCAGCAGCGGGGTGGCGCTGTGGGTCAGGTTGCCCAGGCCGTTGTTCAGCCACTGGTTCATGGCCCACTTGTCGTTGGCTACCGGGGCGCGGAACGCGTTGAGGTGCACGGTCGCCTTTTCGCCCAGCAGCTGCTGGCCGTTGACGATGTAGTTCTTGAGACCACCTGTCACTTTGTCGACGCAAAGGGAGAAGTTCGGCCCGATAACGAGCATCTGACCGCTCTGGTTGCGTACGTCAACCTTGGCATCAGTCAGCTGCATCAGGTTGTTGCGGGCATCGTAGCCGGTCATTTCCTCCGGCAGTTCCATCTGCTCAGTGGCAATGACATAGCCCTTGTCGGCCCATTCTGTCTTCTGCTTAAGCTGCAGGTTGACCGTCAGGTGATAGCGACGATCTTTCTTAAGGGAAAGAAGCTGTTCAGCCGTAAGCGGAAGCACAAGCTTCTGCGTGGCCAGCGGCGCAGCGGAAGGCACAAAGCTGCCCTGCAGCACCATCTTGCTGCCCTCTTCGCAGAGCATCCAGGTGCCGTCATAATCGGCCAGATTGGTAAAGAGGTGCTTATTGCGGATGTTGACCACAAGCCCCTGCTCTGTCAGTTCGCCCAGGGTGAAGGAGGCATTCTGCTGCACCTTGCGGATTTCGTCGTACAGCGGGGTGACGGTGCGGTCGCTGTAAATCACACCCTTGATGCAGAAGATGCCGTCGTGCGGGTATTCGCCGTGGTCGCCGCCGTATGCCTGGCGGGTCACCTTGCGGCCATCCGGCAGGGTGACCTCCTGGTCATAACTCTGGTGAATCCATTCCCAGATGCCGCCGCCGATGATGGAGTCGCTGCTGTCGATGGCTTCCCAGTAATCGGCCAGGTTGCCCATGGAGTTGCAGAGAATGTGGGCATATTCGGAGATATACCAGGGTTTCTCCAGCTTGGTGCCGGCAATGTTGCGGGCCCAGTTCACGCTGGGATACTGGTTGGAGCACAGGTCAGCCAGCTCGTTGTTGCGTTCGTACTGGGTGAGGCGGGAGGTATCGCGGCTCTTGATCCAGTCGCGCACGGCGGCAAAGTTATCGCCGGGGCCGGCTTCGTTGCCGTAGGACCAGATCACGACGCAGGGGTGGTTCTTGCTCTGTTCCACCATGTTCTTGTTGCGCCATACGTGCTGAGCCTTCCACTCTGCCGGGTGGGAGAGAGAGAGCTCGCCGTAGTAGTAGCCGTGGGATTCAATGTTGGCTTCATCGCACACATAGATACCCAGCTCATCGCACATTTCGTAGAAGCGGTCTACCTGCGGGTAGTGGGAATTGCGGATGTGGTTGATGTTGCCGCGCTTCATGATGAGGAGCTCCTGGTAGCATTCCTCCTCGGTCACGGTGTGGCCATTGGCGTGCTGGCTTTCGTGGCGGTTCACACCCTTGAGCTTCACGGGCATGCCGTTCACCAGGAAGCGGCCATCCACCAGCTGCACATCGCGGAAACCAATCTTGCGGGAAAGCGTTTCGGTGATTTCGCCCTGCTCATTCTTCAGGGTAAGCAGCAGGCGGTACAGGTTGGGCTTTTCAGCGCTCCAAAGCGCGGGCTTGGTGATGGTGGCGGCCAGAGTGGTCTGCACCTCTGCACCGGGGGCAATGTTCAGCGGGGTGCTGCTCATGGTGGCCACGGTCTTACCGGCAGCGTCGAGGAGTTCGCCCTGCACGGTGGTGGTGCCGGCAGCGGCGCTGCGGTTGTCCACATTCACCTCAATGCTCAGCTTGCTGTTGCTGTAATCCTTCCTGCCGGGCTCGCCGTCAAAGTTGGTGTGCACGAAAAAATCGCGGATCTGCACCTTCGGCGTGGTGTACATGTACACATCGCGGAAGATGCCGGAGAGACGCCACATGTCCTGGCATTCCAGGTAAGAACCGTCGCTGTAGCGGTAAACCTCAGCAGCAATCACATTCTTGCCGGGGCGCACATATTTCGTAATATCGAACACAGCAGCCGTGCGGCTATCCTTGGAGAAACCAACCTTCTGTCCATTCACCCAGAGGTAGAAGAAGGAATCCACGCCATCGAAGCGGATGAACACCTCACGACCGTTCCAGTCGGCCGGGAGTTCAACATCGCGGCGGTAGCTGCCCACAGCGTTCGGCTCTGTAGCCGGGCAGGTATAGCGACCCTCATCCTTATTGCGGGGCTTGGTCATCACGCGCGGCCAGTCGCGCACAAAGGTGTAGCGCTGGTTGCTGTAAATCGGAGTACCGTAGCCGCGCATCTGCCAGTTGCTGGGCACATCAATCTCAGCCCAGCTGCTAAGGTCAGTTTCGGGTTTGTAGAAATCAAGCGGACGGGAATCCGGGCTGGGAGACCAGTGGAATTTCCAGTTTCCATTCAGAGAGAGGACAAGCGAAGAATCCTTGCGGTGACCTTTCAACGCTTCATCACGATTGGCGAACGGCACATAGAATGCGCGGGCTTCTTCACGCCCCTGAGAGAGGTTCTGCGGGTTTTCCCAATCGGGATGCGGTGTGTACGCATTTTCCCCCATTGCGAGAGCCCCGGTCATTGCAATCATTGCCGTCATGCTTTTGAGCAAGTTCATACGAAATATATACTACACAAAATATCTTTATCTTTCAAGGAAAATATATTTTGAGACAGCACAGGGGAATTTTACTTGTTAGATGAGCCGATCAATGGTACTATACGCGCCGAACTTATGACCCGCAGAAGCAGATTTTACCACCGTTATCTGTACCCATGTATGGACTTTGTCCTGGCATGTGTTTTTGCTTATTGCTCGCCGTATGTAACGAATACTGTTGCCGAGCTGCGCGGGCAGCCGGCACATGAATTTGTGAATCTGCTGACCTCGTTCCCCTTCCTGGCAGGGGCTGCGCTTGCAGCCGTACCGATTCTTCTGCGTCAGGTGGGTTTTTACCACAAACAGAACATGCAGCGGGTCAGCACGGCGCTGCGCCAGCTTCTTGGCTTTGCTGCGTACTACCTTTGCGGTATCGGTCTTTACCTGACAGTGGAAGAAACCTCTCTATACCATAGCCAGGCTCTGCTGGTAAATCTGGTAGGCATAACGCTGGTGGTATTCCTCCGTTTCCTGGCGGTGCGGTTGCTGTATCTGCACAGGAATGACGCGCTGACCCACCGCCGCCAGGTTATTCTAGCCGGCGCTGCGGCAGATATTGAAAAAGGTTGGAACGCCTTTCCGGAATACTGGACGCGCAATTTCAATGTTGTGGGACGCATTGAACCCGGCGCGAATAGTGAGCAGGAAGTCCAGAAGCTCATTGAAGAACACAGCGTGAATGGCCTGTATGTTTTCGGCGGTCTGGCGGCACACCACGCTTTTGAAAACATCATTCTGCAGTGCGAACTGCAGGGGATTGATGTGAACGTGATACTCGGCAACCGCATGGGCACGAGCCTGCGAGCAGATATCAACGAAGTAGGCGAATCCCGCATGCTGGTGCTCTGCTCCACCCCCGCGTATTCCTGGCCACGTGCATTCAAAGCCATCATGGATCGCATTGTGGCGCTCATCATCCTGATTTGTTCCTCCCCTCTCTGGCTGCTGGCTGCCATCGGCATCAAGCTGAGCGACCCGAAGGGCCCCGTCTTCTTCCGGCAAAAGCGTTCCGGTGTGTATGGCCGCGTGTTCCATATGTGGAAATTCCGTTCTATGTATGTGGATGCCGAGGCGCGTCTGGACGAAGTGAAAGCCAAGTACGGCAACGAGATGAACGGTCCGATTTTCAAACTGACGAATGACCCGCGCATCTTTAAGTTCGGACATTTCATCCGCAAGACCTCCATCGACGAGCTACCGCAGCTGCTCAATATCCTCTGCGGCGATATGAGCATTGTGGGTCCGCGCCCGCTGCCGGTATATGAAACGGAAGCCTTCCCGAAGATTGAACACCGCCGCCGTCTGAGCGTGAAACCAGGACTCACCTGTTTCTGGCAGATTGAAGACCGCAGCGACAACGGCGACTTCGATAACATGGTGAACAAGGACCTTCGCTATATTGATGAGTGGAGTCTCTGGCTGGATATCAAACTCTTCTTCCGCACGATTCCTGCCGTCTTGTTCCGCAAGGGAGCCAAGTAATCATGTTCCACATCGTCCTCTTCCACCCCGAAATCCCGCACAACACCGGCGCCGCAGGGCGCCTGGCAGTAGCCACAGGGGCACGCCTGCACCTCATCAAGCCACTGGGTTTCAGCCTGGATGAAAAGCACGTGCGCCGCACCGGGCTGGATTACTGGAAACACGTGGACCTGCAGCTCTGGGATTCACTGGATGAACTGGAAGCCGCTGCTGCCCCGGGGGCGCGTTTCTGGTACCTTTCCACCAAGGCCACACACAGCATCTGGGACCCTTCCCTGCCTCTGCAGGATGGTGATTACCTCGTATTCGGCCCGGAATCCAAGGGACTGCCGGAACGCTGGATTGAAACCCACCCCGAAACCGCGCTGCGCATCCCCATGCCTGGCGAACGAGCCCGCTCACTGAACCTTTCCACCTCCATTGCCATCATGCTCTACGAAGGGCTGCGGCGCACCCTGCCTGCTGGTCAGTTATGAAAAACATCGTCTACTTTGATTTGGAAACCCGCCGCTCTGCTGCAGAAGTAGGCGGTTGGCATGAAACCGCCAAAATGGGTGTTTCCGTAGCTGTCACCTTCTCCACCCGTGATAATGCGTACCACATCTACACCGAAGACCGCATGGAAGAGCTCATCGAAGAGCTGCGCATGGCTGACCTGGTGGTGGGCTATAACCATGTGAATTTCGATTACGGTGTTCTGCAGGCCTTCACTTTCTGGACTGTGGCTGATGTCACGCATAACCTCGACCTCTGTACCGATTTAAGTTCCCGCATCGGCCACCGTCTCAAGCTGGACTCTGTGGCCAAGGTGACCCTGGGCGGCAATTCCAAGACCGCCGAAGGGACAGATGCCCTCAAGTGGTGGGCTGAATATGAAAAGACCGGTGATGTACAGAAGGTGCTGGATATTGCACGCTACTGCTGCTTCGATGTCAAAGTCACCATGGAAGTACACCGCTTTGGCGTAGAGAATGGCTATGTGCTCTACGAAAACAAACAGGGACAAGTGGAAAAAATCGAAGTCGACTGGGCGGAGAGATGACTCGCTACCCCTTAGATTACCCTTGAAATAAGCTTTTGCATCTGCTAGCATAACCCACAGCTGATTATGAAAACACGCACCATATCTTTCCGTTGCCCCGACGACCTGCTTGAAGAGATGGAAATTCTCTGCCGATACAACCGCATTGACCGCAGCGGCTTCATTGTGCAGGCTCTGCAAGGCATGCTCACCGGGCTCGCCCGTCAGGGTATCGTCGAGCAGCAGGCAGAACTGCCCCCCTCCCCCCTCAAAACGGAGGAGAAGTAATCCTTCTGTTTCCTGGCGACCACATGGCCCGTATCCTGACAGCTCTGAGTGGCGGCGTAGACAGCGCTGCCGCCGCTGCCTTGCTGGTTGAGCAAGGACATGAGGTCGTGGCCGCCTACATGAAAAACTGGGTCAACGAGGAAAACATCCCCGGCGAATGCCCCTGGGAGCGCGATATTGAAGACGCTCTCGGCGTCTGCCGCAAGCTGGGTATCGAGTTCCGCGTGATAGACCTCATTGAGCAATACCGCCAGCGCATCGTCAACTACCTGATTGAGGGCTACCGCAACGGCTCTACCCCGAACCCGGATGTACTCTGCAACCGCGAAATGAAATTCGGCGTGTTGCTGGATTACGCCCTGGAGCAGGGATTCTCCGGCGTAGCCACCGGTCACTATGCGCAACGGCTGGATATACCCGGCGAGGGCAGCTATATTCTGCGCGGGGCTGATGAAAACAAAGACCAGTCCTATTTCCTGGCACTCATGCGCCCGGAACAGGTGGCGCACGCCATATTCCCCGTAGGTGGCATCACCAAACCCCAGGTGCGCGAGATTGCCCGCCGTTTCAACCTGCCTAACGCTGAGAAGAAGGACTCCCAGGGCATCTGCTTCATTGGCCAGGTCAAGATGAGCGATTTCCTGCGCCACTACCTGCCTGATAATCCAGGCGATATTGTAGATATCCACGGTCGGAAACTGGGACGCCACGATGGCTTGCACCTTTTCACCATGGGGCAGCGCAAGGGGCACCACGTGGCCTCTCCCCGTGAGGGAGTGGCCTATGTCGTTGTCGGCAAGGATTTGAAGCACAACCGCCTCATCCTCGGGTACGAGGGAGAAGAAACACCAGGACTTTACACCCGCCACGCCATCGTCGGCAGCATTTCCAACACTCTGACACCGCTGCCAGAGCGCGTAATGGCACAACCACGCTACCGCGCCGCCGCCGTACCGGCCACCTGTACCCACCTGGGTAATGGCAAGGTGCAGCTGGATTTTGACACACCCGTGCGCGCCCTGGCGCTGGGGCAGGTTTGCGCATTTTATGAGCCCGATGCTCTGCGCGGTGAAAAACTGCTGGGCGGCGGCTTCTTCGAGTCTTTTGCTTGACGCAGGAAACTCGCGTCAGACACACATCCCCACACGCAGCGCCGCCACCTGCTCCTCCTTACCCAGAGCCACGCCAAGCGCAAAACCGAATTCGAGCGCTGCACCAGGGCCACGGCCAGTCACCAGCAAACCATCTGTCACAGCCGGCTCTGCCACCACCTCTGCGGCAGATTTCAAGTCACCCTCCACCCCGGGGTAGCAGGTGCAACGGCGGCCCTGGAGCACTCCGGCTGCCTCCAGCGCGATGGGCGCAGCACAGATTGCCGCCACCAACTTACCGGCGGCATTCATCTCCCTCACCAACGCCAGCACAGCCGGGGTATCGCGCAGCAACCAGGAGGCAGGCCCGCCCGGCAGAATAATGCCGTCGTAATCCTCTGCCTTCACATCCACCAGCAGCATATCGGCCTGCATCACCATGCCGTGCGCACCCTCCACGGCACGTCCCTTCACACCTGCCGTGGTCACAGGAATATCCAGACGGCGCAGAATATCAACAGGAGCAGTCAGTTCAATCTCCTCAAATCCGGGAGCCATCAGCACTAGCATGGGTTTCATGCCTGCATCATACCCGCCTCCAATGCCCCCGTCAAGTCGGAAGAAGTTCCCCCCATCGGCAAATAAAGCTCCCGCCCCACACATCAACACAAGATATTGTATAGGTCTAAAAAAAGTTATAGTAAATCTTGCGAATCGATGAATTTTTGCTTGCATGAAGTGCCAGGAATCGGTAAAATGTGCTCAACAAAGGAGGTATTTCGATGAAATTCGCACTCGCAAAACAAGTTCTGCTTGATGGCATCAATAAAGTGGCCGGCGTGGTATCCACGCGTCCCAGCATGCCCATTCTTTCCAACGTGCTGCTGGAAGCTGCCGATGGCGAGCTGAAGCTCACCACCACCAGCATGGAGCTGACCATCGTGACCAAGGTGCCCTGCATCGTGGAGAAGGCCGGCGCCATCACCCTGCCCGCCAAGAAGCTGCAGAGCATCATCCGCGAGCTGCGCGATGGCGAAGTGAGCATCGAGGTGAGCAACACCGTGGCCACCATCCGCTGCAACCGCGCCCAGTTCAAGCTCAACGGCCTGCCTGCCAACGAATTCCCCGGTCTGCCCGTATTCAAGGAAGCCCGCGAGTTCAAGGTGCAGCAGGGCGTGCTCAACAAGGGCTTTGCCTTCACGGAATTCGCCATCTCCAACGACGGCACACGCTACGTGCTCAACGGCATCTACACCTGCTTCCAGGATGGCAAGCTCACCCTCGTGGCCACCGATGGCCGCCGCCTTGCCCTGTTTGAGAGCGAGCTGGAGTTCCCGGAATCCCAGGAAGTATGCATCGACATTCCCAGCCGCGCCGTGGCCGAAGTACACCGCCTGCTGGGCGACAACGGCGATGTGATGATCCGCATCACCAGCAACCAGGCTTCCTTCGATTTCGATGACACCCTGCTCATCACCAAGCTCATTGACGGCAACTACCCGAACTACCGCCAGGTGATTCCCAGCCGTTACAACGAGCGCGTGGTCATCCCCGCCGCCGAGCTGCAGAGCGCCGTGCGCCGCGTCTCCCTGCTCTCCTCCGAGAAGACCAACACCGTGAGCTTCCGCTTCACCCCCGGTGTCATGTCCGTGCAGTCCAGCGCCAACATGGGCGAAGCCAATGAAGAAGTGCCGATTGACTACAACGGCCGCGAGATTTCCATCTCCTTCAACGCCGACTATGTGCTTGCCCCGCTCAAGTCCGTGGGCGACCAGGATGTGTGCATCGACCTCATCGACACCTCCAGCCCCGGCGTGATGCGCGTGGCAGATGAGTTCCTGTATGTGCTCATGCCCATCCGCGTGTAATCTGATACAAGTTTTTTCAAGGTGATACAGCTGAGGAGTGGCCGACGAAAGTCCGCCGCTCCTCTTTGTATTCACGTGCATCAGCTAATTTCCGGCTAATTACAGCTAAATTAGCCGGAAAAACATTGACAGCATCTCTCAATCTGCTATCATCGGGGCTATGAAGCCGCGCCCCAAAGCCCCCCGGATAGAAGAATACATCGCCCGGTCAGACATTGATCTGGTGCAGGTACTGCTACACTCTGCCGGAGAGGCAAACCGGGTCGACCGATATCTGAGCTGGGGTGAACTGCGATACCGCCGGGCTCCTGCACCGCTGAACAGTGAAGCATGGTGGGTGGGACTCAAACTACACCGCATGCAGGCGCGCCAGAACATTCCTCTGCATGATAAGAAAGGAACAGCTTTCAGCTACAGCGTTACACGCATGATGCAGGCACTCCTGCATAAAATCGACATGCAGGGAGGCGGCAACATACATACCAACTGTCAGAATCATCTGGACGAAGCAGACCGCAACCGGTATCTGATGACCTCTCTCATGGAAGAAGCCATCATGTCGAGCATGCTGGAGGGTGCCGTTGTGACACGCGCGGAAGCCAAAGAATTACTCCGCAGCAACCGCCACCCCAGTAATGAGCATGAGTACATGGTTACCAACAACTACCGAACCATGCAGCTCATCCTGAAATGGAAGGATGAACCGCTTACCGTCTCGCGCATTCTTTCTCTGCACCGCAGCATGACAGAGGGGACAGGTATCCCCAACGAAAAGGTCGGCGCTCTGCGGACAGACGCAGATAAGGTACGCATCGAATCCACACTTTCCGGCGAAGTGATACACATTCCACCAGCTGCAGAGCAACTGCCGCAGCGTCTGGAAGCCCTGTGCGCCTTTGCCAACGACGAGAGCGGAGAATACATCCACCCGGTACTGCGCGCCATTGTGCTGCATTTCTGGCTGGCATACGACCATCCCTTTGTGGACGGCAACGGACGCACAGCCCGAGCCATATTTTACTGGGCAATGCTTAGAGCGGGCTACTGGTTGTTTGAATACATCTCCATTTCCCAGGAAATCTACCGGCATGCCAAGCTCTACTACCAGGCTTTTACCAATAGCGAGGAGGACGATAACGACCTGAATTATTTCCTCACCCACCAGCTCAACTGCATTCTTCAGTCTATCGGTAGCCTCATGACCTACCTGCACCAGAGAACAGAAGAGCAGCACCAGCTGACCGAACAGCTCAGAAACCGCCCCGATTTCAACCACCGCCAGAAAGCCCTGCTGGCGCAGCTGCTCAAAAACCCGGATAGGCGCACAACGGTAACGGCACATTGCCGGGAATTCAATACCGTCCGCCAGACGGCCCGAACCGACCTGAATGCCTTGGTGCAGGCAGGCATGCTCAACATGCACAAGGAAGGTAAGGAATTTGTCTATCTCCCGGTCAAGGGACTCGGTACCCTCATCAGCTAATTTCCGGCTAATTACAGCTAAATTAGCCGGAAAAACAAAGGAGCGCATCCGGACGATGCGCTCCTTATGCTTTGATTTGAAGTATCTTTACTCACCCAGCGAGCAGGCGAGGGTTTGAGCCACGCCCTCAAAGGCGGCAGCCACGCGGTTGGAGCCTGTATCCTCCAGAGCCACGGGGCGCCCCTGGTCGCCGCCCTCGCGGGTGCGGATATCCAGCGGAATCTTGCCCAGCATCGGCACGCCGAGCTTCACCGCCTCGCGGTCGCCGCCGTGCTGCCCGAAAATGTAATGGATGCTCTCATCCGTGGGGCAGATGAAGTAGCTCATATTCTCCACAATGCCCAGAATGGGCACATCCGTGCGCTGGTAGAGACCGATGGCCTTGCGGGCATCGATAAGCGCCATTTCCTGCGGAGTGGTCACCACCACCACGCCATCCATCTGCACCGTCTGCACAATGGTGAGCTGGATATCGCCCGTGCCGGGAGGCATATCCAGAATCAGGAAATCCAGCTCGCCCCAATCCGTCTCCTTCAGGAACTGCTGGGTATAGCGCGTGGCCAGCGGACCACGCACCGCCACAGGAGAAGCCTCATCCATCATAAGCCCCATGGAAAGCAGCTTCACGCCGTGCGCCTGCACCGGGATGAAGCGTTCATCCTCACCGGCATCGGGCAGTTCCTTGGTGCCGAACATGAGCGCCATGGACGGGCCGTAGATATCAAGGTCGAGCAGGCCGGTGCGGTAGCCCAGGCGGGCCAGTGCCACCGCCAGATTGGCAGAAACCGTGCTCTTACCCACGCCGCCCTTGCCGGAAGAAATGCCGATAATGTGCTTCACGCCCGGCAGCGGGGTCTTCCACTTGGCGGGGTCATCCTGCATGGCAGCCTTCTTCTCCACATCCGGGTTATGGTACTCGATATCCACATCAATGCTCTTCACGCCCTCCATCTCCTTCACCTCAGTCATCACGCTCTGGTAAACAAAGCGGGGCACGTCCTCATTCTTGCTTTCGATGCGCAGCTCGATACGCACCGCGCCCTCGGCGCTCACCTCAATGTTCTTCACCAGACCAAAGGAGACAATATCGCGGCTGAATCCGGGGTATTTCACCGTGGTCAGCGCCGCGCGAATCAGTTCAGGCGTTACTTTTGCTTCACTCATATCGTTCAGGGCCCGCAGGCCTTGCTACTATGCGCCTTCCACCCTGATTTGTCAAGGTGAAAGCCCGCCAGCAAATTCTGCAAGGGGATGACTTTTTCTTTACATCCGGGCAGCTTGCCTGATAGAATGTGGAATATGTTCAAGCACATTCTGAAAATCTGCATTGCCACCGCCACCCTGCTGCCCTGCTGGGGCAACGCCTTGACCAAGGAACTGCCCGCCCCTGTGATGACGGGCGGCATGCCGCTCATGGAAGCCATTGCCAAGCGCCACAGCGCCCGCGATTTTGACACCACCCGCGCCATCGATGACCAGACACTGGCAGACATCCTGTGGGTGGCCTGGGGCAAGGGCCTGCACGGCAAGCGCACCATTCCCACCTCGCGCGGGCTGCAGAACATGCAGCTCTTTGTGCTCACCCCCACCGGCACCTGGGAATACGACGGCATGGCCCACACCCTGCGCAAGGTGAATGACAAGAACCTCATCCCCCTCTGCGAGCGCCAGGACTTTGTCAAAAACGCCCCGCTGCACCTGCTCTACACCTGTCTGGACGACCGAGGCGGCGAGAACCACGTGGGCTCGGCCTACCAGAACGTATACCTCTACTGCACCTCCCGCGGGCTCTCCACCGTTGTGCGCGCCATGATTGACAAAGATGCCCTGAAACGCGAAACCGGACTGCCGGAAAACCACAAGGTTATCGTGCACCAGTGCATCGGCTGGCCTGCCAACTGACACCAGCCCCTCCCAATTCCGATAACCGGGTGCGCTAAAGCCCCGATTATCGGAATTTATGGCAACTAAAACTTGCCAATAACGGCAGAATGGTGTAGAGTTCCGGTTAGCACAGGTCGGTTCTGGCGCGTCCGCGCGCGAGAAATCGCGTATCGCGTGCACAAACCTGTGCTGAGAACAAAATCCGAACAGCTATGTCTCAGGTAACAAAAACGATTATTAAGTTGCTGGTCGTGCTGCTGATTAGCGGCAGCATGCTCTTCATGCCCTTTGAGGAATGGGGCTTGCCGGTAAACCCGATTCAGACGCGAGTCATCGCCCTCTTTGTGTTTGCCGCTCTCATGTGGATTCTGGAGGTCATTCCGATCTGGACCACCTCGGTACTGGTGATTACCCTGGC
>JAFZGH010000316.1 GCA_017555465.1 Akkermansia sp.
ATGGTGCGGCCGGGGTCGCTGAAGTACACCGAATTGATGCGCTTCAGCGGCTCGATAATCTGTTCGGGCAAGGGGTGCATGTTGGTATGGGGTGGTTTATCAGCCGAAGAAGCCGACAGCGCCCAGCAGGTACATGAGACCTATGGAGAGGGCCAGGCCAATCAGGCACAGGATGGTGCCGGAGATAGCCATGCCTTTCTGCTCCACGTGGCCGGTGGCGTAGGCCATGGCATTCGGAGGCGTGGAAATCGGCAGGGCCATGCCCAGGGAGGAGGCGAAGGCGATGGTCACCAGCAGACCGATGGCACCGGGAGCATCCATGGAACCGCCAGCCACCATGCCGGCAGCCACAGAGGCCATGATGGGCATGAGCAGGGCGGCGGTGGCCGTGTGGCTCATGAAGGTGGCCATGAAGAGGCAGATGAGGCTGGAGCCCACGATGAGGGCCAGGCTGTCCCATTCAGCGAAGGGAATGGAGTTGATGAGGTCGTTGGCCAGCTTGGTTTCACCCAGGGCAACACCCAGGGCGAAGCCACCGGCTACAAGCCAGAGCACGTCCCAGCTCATGGCGCGCAGGTCCTTGGCGGTGATGACGCCGGTCACGGAGAACACGGCGATGGGGATGATGGCTACGCTGTTGGCATCCAGACCATGGTACTGCTTGGGCACCACCCACAGGAGGATGGTCACGATGAAGGTGATGTATACCACCCAGGCCTTGGGCGTGGTCATGAACTTGCCCTTCATTTCCTTGGCAAGGTCCAGAGTCTTCTGGTCAATCGGGAACATCTTGAGCAGGATGAACCAGCCGATGAGCAGCATGATAACCACAAAGGGAATGCCGAACATCATCCAGTCACCGAAGGTCACGTTCCAGCCATTTTCCTGCATGAACTTCAGGGCAATGGCGTTGGGCGGCGTACCAATGGGGGTACCGATACCACCCACGTTGGCGCCAATCGGAATGCAGAGGGCGAAGGCAGCGCGGCCGCGGTCCTCCGGCTTGAAGAGAGCCAGCACCGGGGTGAGCAGGGCGAGCATCATGGCGGCAGTGGCGGTGTTGCTCATGAACATGGAGAACAGGGCCGTCACGCTCATGAGACCCAGCAGCACGTACTTCGGGTTGGTGCCGAAGGGGCGCAGCAGCACGCGGGCCAGGTTGATGTCCAGGCGGAACTTGGTGGCGGCGTCTGCCAGGAAGAAACCACCCAGGAAGAGGATGATGATGGGGTCTGCAAAGGTAGCAAAGATGCTCTTCTGCTGGGTCAGGTTGGTCAGGTCCAGCTTGGAGATGCGGGCGCTTACCTCGCCTTCATACAGGCGGCCGGCGGCTTCCTTGAGGGCGGTAGCCTGGGCGGCATCAGCCTTGCCGCTTACCACGGGCTTGAGGATGGCGGTGTTGATGGTGCTGCGCACTACATCGGGCGTGAGGTTGGTGGCCTTCTTGAGGGATTCGGACACGCTGGACTGGGTGGCCTTGACCACTTCAGCATCGGCGGCGGCACCATAGGCATCTGCCACGATGGCGGCCACATCTGCGCTGTTGAACTTGTCAACCTTCAGGAAGTTGAGTGAGGTATTGGAAGTACCCAGCAGGGCCAGGGTAATCACCAGTACCGAGGTGGTCCAGATCGGAATGACCTCCAGAATCCACATGAGAGCGGCAAACACAAAGAGGGCGATGACTCGCGTCTGAATCGGGTTTACCGGCAAGCCCCATTCCTCAAAGGGCATGAAG
>JAFZGH010000317.1 GCA_017555465.1 Akkermansia sp.
GAAACCGCTCTTTCTCTACTTCTGCACTAATGATATCCACGTGCCGCGCGACCCGCACAGCCGTTTCCGCGGCAAAAGCCACCTCGGCATCCGGGGCGATGCCACCCTGCAGATGGATGACTCCCTGGGCCGCCTCATGGCTGCGCTGAAAAAAAGCGGCTACAAGCCGGAGGATACCCTCATCATCTTCACCAGCGACAACGGCCCCGTCATCTCCGACGGCTACGAGGACGGCGCCCGCGAAGCCTGCGCCAGCCACCAGCCCGCCCACCCCTGGCGTGGCGGCAAATACTCCCTGTTTGAGGGAGGCACCCGCGTACCCTTCATCGTTTCCTGGCCGGGTAACATTACACCAGGAACAAGCCCTGCCCTCGTCTGCCAGATGGATATCCCCCGAAGTCTCGCCACCCTTTGCGGTATACAAACACCCGATAACTGTCTCAAAGACAGCGAAAACCACCTTCCAGCCCTGCTGGGGCTCTCCCAGACCGGACGAATCAATTTAGTCACCCAGGCATTTGAAGGACCACGCTATGCGTTACGCAGCGGCCACTACAAATACATCCCCGACTACGGCCACGGGCGAGCTGACCGCCAGGGAAAGGGAGAACAGCTGTACGACCTGAACACCGACCCAGGCGAGCAGCAGAACCTCTCCCCGCTACAGCCCGAGAAAACAGCCGAGCTCCGCAAGCTCCTGCAGCAACTCACCGCCGGCGACATATACCCGTAATCCATTCAACGACCACACCGGCCGCAGCAGCAGGAATCACTTTTCCAGTTCCCGGGCCGTAGTCTCCAATACGGCCGCCATTTCAGGATTGGCAGGCTGGCGTTCCCCCTGCTTGTACGCCCAGCCCTCAGCCCAGGCGCGCGCCAGCATGCGTACGGCACGGGGATAGCACTGCGATGCAGCAGCGGCATAATGGGTATACGCGCGTTCCTGAGTGCCCGCATCATCTCCCGCTTTCAGCAGATTATCCGCCAGCAGGCAATGCAGGTCCGCAGCATCGGGATATGCCTGCAGGGCGCGCTCGCACCAGTGAATGGCAGCGGGCACATTCTCGCGGAGCATATCATCATCCGAGGAATATTCCAGAGCCAGCTCCAGCATAACCTCTGCATCATTCAATTCAGCGGCTTTCAGCAGCAGCTGCTCCACTTCTGCCCACTGCGCATCACTCTGCGCAGATGCACTCAGAATCCCCGCCAGATTGCGGTACGCCAGCGCCGAATCCGGCTCTTCAGCCATGGCCTGCCGGCACAAACTGATGGCCTTTTCAACATCCTTCGGCACGCCTGTCCCCTGAAAATAGAACAGAGCCAGACTCCCCAGAGCCCCGGGCACCCCGGCAGCAGCAGCTTTCTGCGTGTATGCGGCAGCCATGGCATCATCCTTTTCCACCACAGTCCCATCAAAGTAGGCCTGGGCCAAAGAGGCCATAGCGGCAGGTTCTCCCCAATCTGCGGCTTTTTTCAGCCAATCAACCACTTCGTGCCGTCTCTGCCGTCCGGCATCACCCGCCTGGATGACACCCGCCAGAAAATTCGCTGCCGAACCATCTCCCGGAGATTTTTCCAAATGCAGCTTCAGGATAGTTTCCGCCTTATTCAAATCCTGCGGTACGCCCTGCCCCTTGAAATAAAACTCTGCCAGGCGCTCATCAGCAAACGGTACTTCCCGCTGGCAGGCGAGTTCTGCCAGCTGCAGGGCTTTGGTCAAATCCTGCTTCACACCGCGCCCCTCTGCGTACAGGTACGACAGGGGATTCAAAGCCCGGTCACAGCCGAGCCTGACTGCCTTTTCAAACCATTCAGCCGCCAAGGCATCATCCTGCGCCGTTCCCACGCCTGCGTAACAGCAGATACCTGCATTCATCGCCCCCATGGCATCACCACCCTCTGCAGCATGAACAGCCCATCGGAAAGCGGAGGCCGCTTCATCCTTCCCCCGGCTCAGGTAATAGGCTGATAACCGGCGCGCCGCTTCCACATCACCTGCTTCTGCCTTTGCCTGCAGGCTATCCACCTGCTCCCCGGACTCCTTACTCACCTGTTCCGCCACAAAACGCTGTGCCATTCCCAGGTATTCCTGCGCATAACAGGCACACACGAGAATGGCACAAAACAGGACAAAGGGTAAACGCTTCATGATACCTTTACCGTATCACTCCGCCTCATCCAAGTCAAGTTCACAATGTTGGAATCATCAAAATATCAGAATTTCGATTGATGATGCACTCCTATTTCAGCCTGAGTTTTCTTTCCGGCGCTTTTCTCAACACGAATACGCAACTCCGTGTTTTTCTGATTAACATGAGAGATGGGCATACTAAGTTCAATCGACCCTTTGGGAGAAGGCGACAGACTTGCATTTACTCTGGGCATTGAAAGTCCCCGCCCTTGCTGATAACTCACGCTTGCCCTGGCTCCAATGCCATGAATTAACCCGCCTGTCTCTGCGGTTGCAGTTACATTCAATCCCCGTTTATGGACTCCTGAATCTGGTTGTTTCTGTGCAAATATTCTTTTCATATACAATGCTTGGTTTACAAAAGGACTCATTCCTTTTGATAATGACCATTTTAAACACGATTTATACACACGCAACAAGGAAATACCATACGGTGCATCGTTGCACTCGGAAAGGAGAACCGGGGCAAAGCAACAGCGGCAGCCCGAACCGGGCTGCCGCTGGGATTAAAATCACTTTGCGTACAGGCTTACACCTCGAAAAGGTGAGTCACGGAAGCGTTGTGGTGAATGTTGGCAATGGCCTGCGCGAAGAGAGGGGCAATGCTCACCGTATCCACGCGGTCGCCATAGGCCATGGGGACGGAGTCGGAGGTGAGCAGGCACTCGATGGAGCTGTTGGCCAGACGCTGGCGGGCCGTATCGGTGAGCACGCCGTGGGACACGCCGGCAAAGATGCGGGCAGCGCCGTGTTCCTTGAGAATCTTGGCAGCGGCGCAGAGGGTGCCGCCGGATTCAGTCATATCGTCCACCATGAGAACATCCTTGCCCTTCACGTCACCAATGACGGCGTGGGCATCCACCTCTGTGGCGGAGATACGCTGTTTGGCCACAATGGCAAGCTCTGTGCCGAGGATGTTGGCGTAGCTCTTGGCGTTCTTCACACCGCCGATGTCGGGGGAAACAACGACGAGGTTGTTCATATCCTTCACATAGTTAGCCTTGAGGTGCTTGATGAGCACAGGCACGCTGTGGAGATGGTCTACCGGGATTTCAAAGAAGCCCTGAATCTGAGCGGCGTGCAGGTCCATGGTGAGCACGCGGTTCACACCGGCAGCGGTGAGCAGATTGGCCACCAGCTTGGAGGTGATGGGAACTCTGGGCTTGTCCTTGCGGTCCTGGCGGGCATAACCGTAGAAAGGAATAACAGCGGTAATGCGGCTGGCGCTGGCGCGGCGCACGGCATCAACCATTACGAGCAACTCCATGAGGTTGTGGTTCGTGGGCGGGCAGGTCGGCTGAACAATGAAGGCGTCTGCTCCACGAATGGATTCCTTGATCTGAACGAAGCTTTCTCCGTCCGGGAAGGTATTGACCGTAGCGTCGCACAGGGGAAGACCCATGACCTTGGCAATATCCTTAGCTAACTGGGGATGAGCGGTACCGCTGATGATTTTCATGTGTGCAGGTGTAATGTGTGAGCGACTATTCTTGACATTTTCGCGAAAATTGCAATACTAAATGCACATTTAACCCGATTTTTTTTCATTTTGAGCACTCTGGAACAAAAAAAATCATTCTGGCACAACCTTTCAACCGTCTCCTGGGCCGGACTGGGCGTATACCTGATACTCGTCATCGGGGCGGTGTGCATCTACCCCGCCTTTACGGAAGGCACCAGCAGCGCCACCGATGTGCTGATGCTTTCCTGGAACGCAACGAATGACTACGAACACGGTTGGCTTGTTCCCTTCATCTGCCTCTACCTGCTTGTGCACAGCTGCGGAGTTCCCGGAAACGGAACCGATTTCCGGGGAAGCAGACACGGGCTCTGGCTGGTAGGGTTGGGAGGTCTGCTCTTCATTGCAGCCGTACACACCCAGCAGTGGCGCATTGCCATCGGCGGCCTGCCCTTCATGCTGACCGGGGCGATCTGGTATTATTTGGGAGGCAAAGCAGCCCGCCGATGCGCCTTCCCTCTGTTCTTCCTGTGGATGAGTATCCCCCTGCCGGGTTTCCAGCAAGCCACCACAGGCATGCAGATTATGGCCACCAAAGCAGCACACTGGGGAGCCGGGCTTTTCGGCGTTGAGACCATGGTGGAAGGTACAAACATTTCCCTGACCTCCGGCAACTGTGACACCTTCAACATAGCTGGCGGCTGCTCGGGCATGCGTTCGCTCATGGCACTCATCATGCTTTCCACAGCCTGGGGATACATGGCAAACGGGCTCGCACTCTGGAAGCGCCTTGTCCTTGCATTCAGTGCCATTCCGCTCTCCATAGCAGCCAACGCCTTCCGAGTAGCCAGCATCTTCATCTGCGCGGAACACATCAACCCCGTCTTTGCTTCCAAAACCTGGCACGACTGGTCCGGCCTTCTCTTCTTCTTCCCGGCCAGCCTGCTGGGACTCATACTGCTGCACGGACTCCTTGCTGGCGAAATTCCCTTCCTGAAGCGCCGCCGCACCATTACCCGCACCCAATCCATCACAACGGCTAAGGAGACAAACAAATGAAAAAACATCTTTCCGCATTTCTCCCCGCTGCCCTTCTGGGGCTTCTGCTGGCGTGCATTTATTTTCTTCCCAAACATCAGGGATTAGCAACCCCCAGCATCTCTGGCGATTTACCCCTCGGATATTCACTCCCAGGCTGGGATGGTGTTAAAGTCCAGGAAAGCGAAGCTGAACGAAAAATCCTGGCTTCAGACACAAAATTCAGCAAAGCCAAGTATACCCTGCAGAAACGCGTACCATGGGAACAATCCACCCCTGCCGTAGAGGTTTCCATCGTTTATTCCGGACAGGAAATGAACAATTCCATCCACAGGCCGGAGGTATGCCTTCCCAGCCAGGGGCATCTTAATGTCCAAGGGACGGAAAGCAAGCTGACACTCCAGAACGGAAAAGAAATCAAGCTGACGAGGCTTTCCTCCAAGCTTCCCATCCAGAACAAAGATTGCCCGCACCTGCAATTCATCCATTACTACCTGTTTATCGGCAACGGCACTATCAATCATACGCACCTTGGCCGAAATATCCAGGATATCATGGACCGACTGATTTCCGGTAAGGTGCAAAGCTGGGCATACTTCCAGGCAGGCACCCACTGGGCACCGGAGCTAGGCCTCAGCGAAAAAGACGCCGATGCCCGCCTGCGCAAGCTCATCAGCGAACTGCTGCCCCGCCAGATTGACTGGGAGCAAGTGAAGTAAAGCGAAGCGCTAAACGCGCTCCGCAAGTCATACTTTTCGCTTGCCAGTTTC
>JAFZGH010000318.1 GCA_017555465.1 Akkermansia sp.
CAAAAAAAGGATACGTCAGGATGTCGAGAATGAGCTTGACGATACGGTAGAGTATAGGCTAGACTGTGACGATTCTGCAGCGGTGCTGCTTGTGAATGTGATATGAAAGGAAAGAGTGTAGCAGGATTGGTGGCCGGTTTGCTGCTGGCGGGAGCTGCGGGTGCTGTGCTGGGGCGCCGGCGCAGGCGAAGTGTGGCGGTGCCCGCTAAGCCGGAGCAGAAATTCCAACCAGAGGAAACACCGGAACATGCGGCTTTGCGCGAAATCCTGGAGCGTTCGGTGGCTTATAATGATGCTTTGTATGAGCGTGTGAGCGTTTTGGAGAGGACTGAGGATGCAGCGGGGCGTCCGCAGTTGCTGAAGAGTCTGACTTTCGAAAATCAGGAGGAGCGCAAAAATATTGATGCGTTGAGGGCTGCTTTGCAGGCGAGATTGAATGACCTGGGCTATGGCTTTTCAGGAATTGATGGTTTTGTGGATTTGATCAGCGAGTTTCGTCTCAAGACGCTGGAGCAGCAGGACAAACACCTGCAGTTATACGAAAGGGTGCGACTTCTGCCTGGTGTGACGGATTCGCCGGAGTTGCACGCGTATCTGAAACTAGGGTATAGTGATACGCTTCAGAAACAGGCGGATACGGATGCCCAGATTCGCCGGGCGATGGAGGAGCAGCGTGAGATTATGCTGCGTGCAGGCCGTGCGTTGGCCCGGGTGAATGATGTTGAAAGTGCAGCTGCGGTGCAGGGGGAGTTGCTGGCTGGTAATAAGCGCTACCAGGAGCTGACGGAACGTATGTGCTTATATCGCTATGATGACCCGGAGGGAGCTGCGGATGCGGTGGCCGCCCTGAAGTCCATGTATGCCGCGCTGATTCCTCCGTTGCAGGCTCAGGCGGTGCAGCTTCAGCAGAAGGGGTGTTTTGGTGATGCTCGTCTGGTTGATATTCTGGGTCGCTTGCTGCCTGCTGGTGTGCAGAATTAATTTTCTGGCTGCGTTAGTGGCTTGCATCGGCAGGATTATTGTGGTAATGTGAAACAGTTACTGAATTTTTTATGCTGGAAGCGCGCAATATATGTCTGGAGGTTGATAATGAGGGCGAAAGCTTATTTTTGCTCAGTGATGTGAATTTCTGCATTCCACGCGGGCATTTTGCTGCTATTGTGGGGCCGTCCGGGTGCGGTAAGACGACATTGCTCAAGGCAATTGCTGGTATTAAGGAGACTACTTCCGGCTCTTTTTACTGGGAAGGCCGGGATTTGGCAGAGGATGGTGATTTTGAACCGTACGAGATTGGCTATGTGCCGCAGTTCAGCATTGCGTATGAAGAATTGACGGTGGATGA
This sequence comes from Akkermansia sp., assembly GCA_017555465.1. Lineage (GTDB taxonomy): Bacteria > Verrucomicrobiota > Verrucomicrobiia > Verrucomicrobiales > Akkermansiaceae > Akkermansia. Next base: position 1,343 of record JAFZGH010000318.1, read on the forward strand.
GAATGTGGAGAGTTCGGCGCGGCTGCGGGTGGATGCTGATGAGGATGAACTGGATGCTATTATAGATAATGTGCTGGAGGAAACCGGGCTGAGCGAGATTGCTGACCGCCCGGTGAAGTTGCTTTCCGGTGGGCAGAAACGCCGCCTGGCATTGGCGATGGAGCTGGTGAGCCGCCCTCGTATTCTGTTGTGCGATGAGGTGACCAGCGGCCTGGACCCGCGTTCGGAACGGGAAATTGTGGAGTTGTTGCACCAGCTGAGCATGAAGGATGGTCGCATTGTTATTTCGGTGACGCATAGTCTGGCTCAATTGGAACTGTACGATAGCATTCTGGTGATGGTGCGTGGCAATCTGGCGTACCACGGCTCACCGGAGTTGATGGTGCATTATTTCGGGGAGCGTGATTTTGAGGAGGTGTATCCGAAGCTGGCGATGCGTGAGCCGGATGAATGGCGGCAGAGCTGGCTGAAACACCGCGCTGATTATTACCAGCGGTTGGAAAAGAAGCATATTGACAAGTTTGTGGCGGCGGGACTGCCGCTGCCGCAGCCCGGAAATCAAGGTGCTGCAGAGGAGGAGGGTGTGTCTCAGCCGTCTTTTATGGCGCAGTTCTTCACGCTGCTGAACCGCCGTTTCACGATTTTGTTCCGCGACCGCACGCAGCTTTTGTTGCAGGTGGCCATGATTGTGATTTTCCCGATTCTGGTGGCTTTGTTCTCCAGCAAGGGGCAGGACCAGCTGCTTCAGCTGACAGATACCATGGGAAATGATCTGGCGGCTGAGGTGCAGGCGCAGCAGGAGCAGGCTGAAGTCCGGGCTCGCGTGGGGTCTGCTGTGTCGGGGATTATCATGTTCCAGGTGATTTTGCTTGGGCTTATGGGCTCCAATAATTCATCGCGTGAGATTGCCGGTGAGCGTCTTATCATGGAGAAGGAAAAGTTTGCCGGTACGAGTCCGGGAGCTTATCTGGCTTCCAAGCTGGTGTTTCTGAGTGTGCTGGTGCTGGTCCAGAGTTTGTGGATGTTTGCGTTTGTCCAGTATTGCTGGCCGCTGCGCGGAGATGTGGTGAATCATCTGGTGTTCCTTCTGCTGGCTAATGCGGCGATGACTTCTGTGTGTCTGGGAATTTCTGCTAACTGTAAGAGCCCGGACCAGGCGTCGCTGCTGAGTATTTATCTGGTGGGCTTCCAGTTGCCCCTCTCGGGGGCGGTGCTGGCGCTGCCGGAGTTTGTGGAGGCTTTTACCCAGCCGTTTATTTCGGCCTATTGGGCCTGGAGCGGTAGTGTGAATGGTGGCTTGGAAGCGGAGGTGCTCAAGGCGGTGAACAGTATTGTGCAGACTTCTTTTGCGGGGAACCTCCCATGCTTCCTGGTGCTGCTGGGGCATATTGTGTTCGGTGTTGTGCTCACTTACATCGGGGTGCGCCGCACCCGCTGGGAATAATTTGATAAACTCATCTGATTGATTATGGCAAGAAAAAGACGCTCTTCTAAGAATAAGAAATCACAGCTGCCCCTGGCTCTGGGGGGCGGGGGTGCTGTCTTGTTGCTGGCGATTATCGCGGCAGTGGTGATGAAGCCTTCGGAAAACCGGGAGGATTCTTCTGACGCCCGCTTCCGTGTAGCTGATTACCGTTATGATGCATCGCGCCTGACGGGAAATTCTTACACGCTGACAGGAAGAGTGGAAAATATCGAGACTTTGGGTAATGACCGCATGGTGGCTGTTTCTTTGCCTAATAATCCGCAGGAACGTCTTCCGCTGCTGGTGCGCAGTGGGGTGACAGGCCGCGTGAATCTGACTCGTGGTGATACGTTTACTTTCCATGTGGTGTGTCGCAATGGGCATGATTCTCAGGGTGGAGAGGTGAAGGGTATTATGGTTGTAGAAAAAGTGGAGGCTGAATGATGAAGAGTACTGTTTTTTATATGTTGTTGTGCGGTGGTCTGCTGGCGCATCCGCTGGCTGCTCAGGGCTTGGGTAATCCCCAGCCCTCGCAGGGGACTCCGCAGGCTCAGGGCGCTGATACACCCAGAATCGGCCAGTCGTATGTGGATACGCAGGGCGGAGAAACGCCGAATCCTCAGGTGCTGGGTATGGAAATGCCCCTGCTTGATCCAGCCAGCAACACCATGACCTACAATGGGGCTAAGATTGATGTGGGCAATAACGAGCTGGTGCGTGCCCGTTTTGAAAAATACCTTTCGCAGAATCCGGATGATAGCACAGAGTCGAAGCGTTATCGTAAGAAAATGAATGCTTTGCTGAAACTTACCCAGAAGTCGGCCCGGTCGAAGCGCGAGGTGGGGAGTGAAACGCTGCTCAAAATTGGTACCGGCTTGTACGAAATGAATGAATACGAGGGGGATGCCGGGCAGGCTTCTTCGCTGGCCAGTGCTATTGCCAGCGCCTTGTCTGCCCAGTATGCCAACCGCGCCCGCAGTCAGCAGAATGAAGCTCTGGAGAAGGAAATTGATAAGCTGGTGAGCAAGACAAACCAGCTCGAGAGCCGCAATACGGGCAAGGGGACTCCCGGTGGCAAATCCAAAGATGGGAATGGTCAGAAAACGGTGTCTAATACGTACTTGATTTCGCACAATAAAGCCAAGGTGTCGAAGATGACGGCTTCCGGGGTCAAGAATGATGCGGATAGTATTGCTGCGTTGGAGCTGTCGAAAATCAATTTCCAGAGTACGATTGTTTCCATGCTTATGCAGCGCCGCTTCAATCACGCATTGATTGGAGCCCAGTCATACCGCCACATTTTCCGGGATGGCGATACAACTCTGAAGCTGGATAGTGAGTCTCAGGCTGCTAAGTTGTTTGAGGGCGGTGTGGGGCTTCCTCCTACGGTGAATACCATGGCGACTATTGCCGCCAATATGCGCCGGGATGTGGACCAGAACATGGAAGCTGTGGATAATATGCTGGCGCAGAACAAGCTGGGGGCTGCTACTCAGAGTCTGATTCAGGCTGTGGCGCTGGGAGAATATATGGAGAGTGTGGCGACATTCCCGGTAGAGGGCCGCCGCCGTATTTCCGAGTATTGGACGCTGCGTAAGAAGGCTCTGCCCGCGCTGAATGCCCGGGATTATGGGGCGCTGGAGGAAATTGCTGCCAAAATGAAAGAGCTGGATGTGGATTTCGATGATTCGATGCTTACGAGTTATTGCGCTGGTCGCAAAGCGCAGAGTGATCTGCACCTGCGCAATGCGGCCAAGGCTCTCAAAGCCGGGGATGATGACCGGTTCAACGAGGAAATTACTAAGGCTGGCAGTATCTGGCCGAAAAATCCGAATCTGGTCAAGGGGCGTGAGCAACTGGAAAAACTGGATAATCAGGATCCGGTTCGTGATGAGTTCCGCACTTTGATTGCCCGACAGGAATACCGCACTGTTTATAATGAGCAGGATAAGTTTGAGGTGGTGGCGCTGGATCCGGAATTGAAGCAGCAGTACAAGGAGGCTATTACTGTCATCGGTACGATTGATGGCATGCTGGAGCAGCTGGATGTCATTGCTCGCCAGGATGCGGTAATGGGAGCCTGCATGGCTTATGAAACGCTGCTTGAACGTGGTGAACAGGATCCCCGCTTTAAGGCTGATTCCCGGTATCGCGATGCGTTGAACCGCTTTGCGCTCGCTGCGCATGATTTTACTCAGGCTCTCGAAAAGGCCAGAGATTGTGAAAAGCGCCGTGAATATGGTTCGGCTCTGGCCAATTATTATCGCGCCCAGTGCCTCTATCCGAATTCGACGGCAGCCGGGGCAGGGGCCCGCCGACTGACGGAGGTTATTCTGCAGGCTCAGTTCTGATATCTTTTTTCATCATGCTGGTTACGACGCGTTTTGCACCCAGTCCGAGTGGTCCTCTGCATGTCGGCCACTTGCTGGCGGCACTGCAGGCGCGTCGGCTGGCTGATGCCCATGGGGGCCGCTGCCTGCTGCGTGTGGAGGATATTGACCAGAGGGCCCAGCATCCGGAGTATCTGGTGCTGATGTATGAGGATTTGCGCTGGCTGGGGCTTCATTTCGATGGCGAGGTGATGGTGCAGACGCAACGCTTTGGCGTGTACGAGCAGGCTCTGGATGAATTGCGCCGCGCAGGGGTGCTCTATCCCTGTTTTTGTACCCGCTCGGAAATTAAGGCTCAACTGGCGGAAATGGGGCGCGCTCCGCACGCGACTCTGGGGTATTTGTATCCCGGAACCTGCCGCCGTTTGTCAGATGCTGAAGTGGCGGAAAAACTGGCGGCGGGCATTCCTCACAGCTGGCGGCTGGATATGCGGCGTGTCCAGGATTTGATTGGCTGCCCCACCTGGCATGATATGCACCGCGGTACGCAGCGTTGTGTGCCTACTGCGTATGGTGATGTAGTGCTGGCGCGCAAGGATTTTCCTGCCAGTTATCATCTTTCTGTTGTTATTGATGATGCGGCACAGGGAGTTTCGCATGTGACACGTGGGGCAGATTTGTTTGATGCTACGCACATTCACCGGGCCTTGCAGGGTGTGTTGGGGTTGCCGGTGCCGCTGTATTGCCACCATGCACTCTTGCGGGATAATGCTGGTAAGCGTCTGGCCAAGCGGGATGGGGCGCGTTCCATCGCTTCCCTGCGCGAGACAGGATTCAGCCCGCGGCAGGTGCTGGATTCGTTGCATTCGGCGTTGCAACGCGGTGGTGTGTGGTGGGTGTAGTTTATGTTTCCTGTTCGCGGATGTAGGCAATCTCTTTTTTGAGAATTCCGCCCACCCGGTGCTTTGCCAGGTAGACCTGTGCCATGCTTACTCCCAGCCGCCGCCGCACTTCTGTGGCGCTAAGCCCCTGGAGTACGTTGTAATCAAAAATCTGGAACTGCCGCGGTGAGACTCGCATCTTGACTCGCTCCAGCGCAGCTTTCATTACATTCTGCTGCCATTCGCGCTCCCAGATTTCGGTGAAGTTGTTGCCTGAGGTATCGGGTACATTCTCTACCGGCTCGTGGGCTGCGGGGGCTTCGGTTGTGCTGGTGGGGGGCTGGGAAATTCTGCCACGCATGCGGAACTGGTCGTTGATGCGCCAGCGGGTCACATTCCACAGCCACATCTTGAAAGAGCCTCGTTCCGGGTCGTAGGTGTTCTTGAGGCTTTGTTTGGCAATGGTGAGCACGGTTTCCTGCACTACATCCCAGGCTTCGTCCTCGCGCAGTCCTGCCTTGAGTGCTACGGAGTAGATGAGCCGCCAGTAGGTGCGGTAGAATTCATCCCAGCTGCGCTGGTCCTTCCAGTCACCCAGGCGCATGATGAGGCTACGCCGCGTGCGGGCAGCAAGCTGTTCCAGCTCGTTGTCGCTTGGGTCAGGGATGGATGATGATTCTTGTATCACTCGCAAAACATAGTATCAGATTTTATCAAGAACGCAAGCTAGAAGTACGCCGGGCGGTGACGTATAAAATGCCGGACTGAAACATTTTGAGCTTGTGGACGGCAGTGCAGTAGTGGTAGAGTAGGGATGCACTTGGAAATGAGACGATACATGCGGTATGTTCTGACGATGTTGCTGGCGCTGTTGATGTGCCAGCCCATGGTTCTTTGTGCTCAGGGGAAGTGGATGTTGTCTGATGTGGAAGGTGTAGAGTATGTGAAGCTTAGCGATGTTTGGCGTTTCTACCGTTTTACTCCGAAAACGGGACGCCCGGGGTGCGTTTCCTATGGCAGCGGCAAGCATGTGGTCTCGCTTAAGGAGGGGCAGCAGGATTTTTATGTGAACAACTATCGTTATGTGCTTTCTCACCCGGTCCGAGAGGTGGGGGGGGAACTTATGATTTCCTCGGTGGATATGCGGAAGTTGGTGGATCCGGTGCTGCGTCCGCGTTTTTCTCCGCAGAATCGGTTGCGAACGGTGGTGCTGGACCCGGGCCACGGCGGGCACGATGCCGGGGCTGTAAGTGCATACGCGAAGGAGAAGGATTTGAACCTGGCCGTGGCTCGTAAACTGGGACGTATGCTGGAGAACCAGGGATACCGCGTGGTGATGACCCGTGATGGCGATTACTTCCTGACGCTTCAGCAGCGTGTGGCTATCGCCAACAGTGTTCCGGATTCTGTGTTTGTGAGTATTCACCATAATTCAGGGCGGCGCGCCGCCAGTGGTATTGAGACCTTCACTCTGGCGCCCCAGGGAACCACTTCTCCTTTTGCCCGTTCCCATCGGTTTGATGAGCTTGCCGGTAATAATCAGGATAGTGAGAATATAGCCCTCGCTACGGCGGTACACAGCCGCGCGATCCTCGGCTCAGGTGCTGTTGACCGCGGTATTCAGCGTGCTCGTTTCTCGGTGCTCTGCACGATTAAGCGCCCGGCCATTCTGTTTGAGGGTGGCTTTGTTTCGAACCCTGAAGAATGTAGAAAGATGGCAACATCTTCCTACCAGAATATGCTGGCTCACAGCATATGCCAGGGCATTGTGGCTTATAATAATACCGTGTGCAAACCGACCCGCAAGGTGGCATCTGCCACATCGGAGGCCGGGCGTGTGCGCACCAGTATATCAGGTGCCCGGGTGGGCAGCAGTTCCAGGAAAAAGTGATGGTGGCACGTGTTGCAGGTGTGTGTGGTATGTTGGCATTGCCTCTTTGGCTGGCGGTTGCCCCTGTGGTGTGGGCTAATACTGCAACGGATGCTGCGACTGCGGCTGCAGAAACGGCGGCGGATAGTGCAGCTCCGGCAATGCTTCCTGCATCAGTGGGCACCTGGCACCTGCGCGAGATTGATGGCGTGGCTTATGTACCCTTGGAGGATTTGCGCAGTTTCTACAAGCTCATGCCTCTACAGCCAAAGGGACGCAAGGTGGCCGGTCAGCGCCTGCTGGGTAACGGTGAGGTTGAGCTGTTATTTGGCCCGGCTCCGCGAGAGCTATTTATTCAGAATCGTCTGTGTGTTCTCACGCATCCGGTTCTGCAGGATGCTTCCGGAGATTTGTTGGTATCGCGCAGCGATGTGCTCAACTTGATTGAACCGGTGCTGCGCCCTACTTATATTGCCAATCGCCGGGCTGTGCGTACCGTGGTGCTTGACCCAGCCCATGGAGGACACGATACTGGCACGGTCACGCCGTATGCCCGCGAGGCAGATGTGGCGCTGACTGTGGCAGCCCGACTGGGGGCAGAATTGCGTAAGCGGGGGTATGAGGTGCTGCTCACGCAGGAGCAGAATCAGTACCAGTCTCCCCAGGTGCGTGTGGATAAGGCCAACAGTGCGCCCGCGGCTATTTTTCTGAGTTTGCATCTCAACAGTGGCCGCAGCGATATGAAAGGGGCGCAGACTTACACTCTGGCGCCGCTCGGCAAGAATGAAAAGCCGCTGCCAGGGCATGAATTCAGTCAGTCAAGTATGGCGCTGGCCATGGCCCTGCAATCGGCCATGGTTGAAAAGGCCGGGGCAGAGGATGGTGGTTGCCGCCGTGCGCACTATAGCCCGCTCAATTCTCTGCGTTGCCCTTCCGTCATGGTGGAGCTTGGCTATGCCACCAACCCGGAGGAGGGGACGCGGCTGAGTTCTGAGGAATACCAGCTGAAGGTGGTCAATGCTCTGGCTGATGGGGTGGATGCTTATGCCCGCGTCATGAATCCTGCCACGGTGTTGCAGGTGCAGAAGGCGCCGGTGGTGGAGCCCCCTGCTGCGCCGGTCAAGGTGGAACCTGCGGCCCCGGCTAAGGCGAAACCTGCACCTCAGAAAACGCAGCCCCGCCAGAAGGCTGCCCGCCGCCGTGCTCCGGCGCGTAAAGCGTCCAGACCTGCCCGGCGGAATAATAACAGCCGTCGTCGCCGTTAATTCCTGCATATAAAAAAGGACAGCCGCAGAGCTGTCCTTTTTTGATATTGCCGGAGCAGGAAAGGATTAGTCGATGTTGTCGAAAAGTTCCTCCGGCTTGAAGAAACGCGTGATTTCAGCTTCGGCGCTTTCGGGAGAGTCGGAAGCATGGCAGATGTTGAGCATGCTGTTGGTTCCGTAGTCGCCACGGATAGTGCCTTTATCTGCTTTCATGGAGTTGGTGGGCCCCAGGATAGTGCGCACGCGGGTGATGACCCCCGGGCCGGAAAGCACCAGAGCGACCACCGGGCTGGTCTGCATGAAAGCCGAGAGCTTGGGGAAGAGTGGCTCCCCATCAATGACCAGATCGATGATGTGGCCGTAGTGTTCGCGCAGAATGGCATCGTTGAGCTGCATCATCTTCATGCCACGCAGGCGGAAGCCTTCGCCCAGAAGACGCTGCAGGATAATACCAGAGAGATTCTTGCGGACGCAGTCCGGCTTGAAAAGAATGAGTGTTTTTTCGTCGCGATTCATGATATGAAATGAATTGTGTGTGATGCTTTCTTACTCTCCCGCGTGCATTCTGTCAAGGAAAAAGCCCCGTGCTTACATGATTTCGCATTGAACAACGACCGATGAAAGAGTATACTGTCTGCCAGTACAATATGAACCACACTCTGCGCTACGAACCGATTCCTGCTTCTTTTTACAAGACAAACCGCGATAAGCTGGCAGCTGAGCTGCCGGCCGGAGCTCTTGTCATTGTGCACTCCAATGACATTTACCCCACCAATGCTGATGGTACGCTGGCGCACCACCAGAATGCAAATCTATTCTATCTGACTGGTATTGACCAGGAGGAAACGGTGCTGCTGATGCGCGTGGGCGAGGCTGGGGAACACTACGATACACTGCTGCTTCGCGAGACAAATGAAAAAATTGTCATCTGGGAAGGGGCTCGTCTGACTGCGGCTGATGCGGCTGCGTTGAGCGGGGTGGAGGATGTGCGCTGGACAGATGTGTATAATGCGCTGCTGGCTGAGTGGGTGCCTGCCGCCTCTTCCGTATGGCTGGAGACCGATAATCATCCCCGCCGTTATACCTACGTTCAGACCCGTAATGAGCGCATGGCTGCTGCGCTGCGTGCTTCATACCCGGATATTAAAGTGGAAAGTATCTATGCAGCGCTTACTGGAATGCGCCTGGTAAAGCGTGCTGAGGAAATGCCCCAGCTGCGCCGCGCCTGTAATATTACCGGTGCCGGCTTTATGGAGCTTTTGGCTCAGGTGCACCCTGGTATGGGTGAGTGGGAAATTGAGGCTGCGCTGAGCGCTGCGTATATTCGCCGGCGCGCCCGCAAGTTCTCGTTCCTTCCCATCATTGCCAGCGGGGCAGATACTTGTGTGTTGCATTATATCTCCAATCACAAGGAAGTGCAGGATGGTGACCTGATTCTGCTGGACATCGGCGCGGAGTACGGTGGCTATGCCGGTGATATGACGCGCACTATTCCTGCCAACGGTAAGTTTACCCCACGCCAGCGTGCGGTGTATGAAGCGGTGCTCCGCGTGCAGCGGTATGCCATGAGCATCATGCGCCCCGGGTTGGAAAAACAGGAATACGAGCGCCTCGTACGAATCAATATGGCCGCTGAGCTGGTGCAGCTGGGCCTGCTTACGCAGGAGGAAGTGGATGCCCAGCCGGAAAACCCGCTCTGCGTGCGTAAGTATTACATGCACGGCACATCTCATTCCCTGGGTATCGATGTGCACGATGTCGGGTCAGATGTCAAGTGCTTTGCGGCTGGCCAGGTGTGGACGGTGGAGCCTGGTATCTATATTCCCGCTGAGAAAATCGGCATTCGTCTGGAAACAGATGTGCTCATACTGGAGGATGGTGTGGAGAATCTTATCCCCAATGCAATCATTGAACCGGATGACATTGAAGCTGCGATGGCTCACTGAATCAGAAAAGGACCGCACCTGCGGTCCTTTTCTGATTTAAAACTCTTCAAACTCGTATTTACGCAGTTTCATGAACGTGGGTGATGGACGCCGCGAGTCCCAGAAGAGCAGCAGCATGGCACCCAACAGGAGCAGCCGCATGCAGGTGTCAAAAGGATAATTAGTGATTTCATGTGTGGAACCCAGGCAGTTGCAGCTTAACTCCAGACCGCGCATCCAGGCTTGGAAATACAGCAGTACAAAAGTTCCGCACATCACCACGCCCCATACTGTGGCGCCCCGGTAGCTTCGCCGTGTCAGCAGGCAGACTGCCACCACCAGCTCCATCGCCAGACCGATGCAGGCCAATGGAAAAGAGAAAATGCCTGGTAGAATGCGGCTGCGGGTCAGGAAATCGGCGGTTTCATTCATCCCTGCCAGCTTCTGCAGCCCGGTGATGAGGAAGAATAACCCCAGCCCCACGCGCAGGATGTTGAGCAGCAGATTGACGAAACGATTGTATTTCATGCCCGGGAGTCTACACCACCACACCGCGCTCTGCAAGTGGAAATAGACCTGCCTTCAAAATAAAAGCTGTGCATTGGTGCGCTTTTATGGTATAAGGACGCTATGAAAATGTGGAAAAAACTTCTGTTTGTTGTGCTGCTGCCGATTATTCCCGCCTGGGCTCAGGAGGAATCTGTTGAGCCCTCTGCGGACGAGTTGCTGGCCTGCATGCGGGAAATGACGGTGAGCCAGGGCAACAAGGATGTGGCTGGCCGCATTCGTAAGGGAAAACTCAAGATTCCTTTCAGCCTGAGTGTTCGAGGCGATACCCTGGCTTTCCAGTATAAGGAAGGCGATGCCTGGAAACGCTTCGATGTGCGTATCAAGGAGGATAAAGCAGACCTCCTCCGTGTGGAAAATGGCAAGGCGGTGGTGATGGCGCCTTCGCAGTATGCGCAGCCTATTGCCGGCACGGATGTATGCTACGAAGACCTTTCCCTTCGCTTCTTGTATTGGCCGGGTGGCGAGATGGTGGACGCCGGTTCCGATTCCCGCATCAAGGGCCGTGATTGCTACGTGGTGCAGGTGCCGAATCCCACGCCCAAGGTAGGGCAGTTTGCCTGGGTGCGCATGTGGGTTGATAAGGAGAACGGCACGACCTGGCAGATTGATGGCTATGGGGCCGATGGTAAGCTTAAGAAGCGTTTCTCGATTACCTCGGTGCAGAGGCTGAGCGATGGCTCCTGGTTCTTCAAGCAGATGAAACTGGAGGTGCGTAATCCGCAGAATCCTGACCGTACCATAGCGCTGGATTATCTGGAAATGGATGACCTTCCCGGTAAGAAGTAATGTTATACCGCGTGTTCCAGCTGCTGGTGGCCCTTGTGCCACTGGCTGGCTTTACTCTGGCTTTGCAGCCGGTGCAGGAACGCTTGTTCGGAGGGCAGGCCACACAGGGTATCATTTTTCTGCTCGTGGCTCTGGCCGTGCTCGCCGTGGTTGAGGGGGTGCTCTTCCGTTACTGGATTCTCCCGATGTGGGGCGATAAAGTGGCAGAGCGCGTCTACGCTGGTTCTTATTTGCCGGAAAATGATGCGCTGGCGCAGCTGGTGGAGCGTATCATAAGCGAAAACGCCACCGCTGAGATTCCTGCTTTGGAACGTATGGTGCGTAGCCAGCCCAATCGTCTGCGGGGGTGGCTGGAACTTGCCCGCCTGCAGAATGAGTTGCTGCAAGATGTGCCTGCCGCCCTCCAAACGCTCGAGCAGGGCGCTTCCTGCATGCGCGATTCCGAGGAAGCTGCTCTTCTTATCTACCGAGCCGGGTCTTTGTGCTCGAAATCCCAGAATGATCCGGCGGCTGCAGCGCGGTTCTTTGAACTGGCCGCTAGTCGCTACGCTCATACGGTATATGGCCGTCAGGCGGCTCTTTATTTGCAGCGGTTGTCAAATCAGCAATAAATCGCTCGTTGTCAATTTTCAACGCTGAAAAATAGGCAACTACGTGCAATTTGTGTGCTTTCCTTTTTCTTGTGCTTGTAGTTTGCTTACATTAAATCTTTAACGAGACTGCTTAAATTAATTGTTGTCTTTTTTCTAGCTTTTCTGGTATCGTGGCAGAACCCTATTATTTCTCCTGAAAAGAGAGTAAAAATGCCCAACGACCATTATGAATCACTTGCAGAACGAGAAGGAGGTGCCACTTGTTAGGCCCTCATTCCTTACCACGAACCCTGCGGGGTGTGGGCGGTATAAGATTGATAAATATGCCGGGAGTTACCTACCCGGCGGAAATACTGCACGGGCCGCGCGGTGCAGATACAAGAAGCGGAAAAGCTTACAAGCATCCTCCCGTGTGGGGGATGAGTTCCCGCCAGGCTGCTGAAAAGCTTGGCGTTTCTGTTCGTACAGCTCGCTCCTTGTTGAATCGGCACAAGGCTCGATACAGGTTGGTGGCTCAACCAGGCAAAGCTGCTTGTATGTACTGGGAAACGCGCGTGGTGAACCTTCTGTTGGCCAAGCGTAGCCCTTTAGTGCGGAAAATTCCGGAAAAATTGTGTTCTGCGTGTGAGGCCTGCTGTATCCTGATGGTGGCACGTAGTTCTCTGTTCCGTTACGCGAAGCAGGGGCTTTTGCGGGAATACAAAATCCGGCACGCTACGAATTCAGGCGTGCGGCAGTTGTCGTATTATCTGCGGGCTGATGTACGTAAGCTTGCGGGCCGCCGCAATGCAGCGCTCGCGCGAGCTCGTTCCTTGCAGCAGGAGCGTCTGCAAAGAGCTTGGAATGGACGTATTGCTTCGAGTTACGAGCCTAATAGCTAGAAAGTTAGCTTGCCATTTTTCTTTTGGATGAAGAAAATGGCAGTCATGCAGAAGAGTGTATCAGATCAGGTGGTGGAAATGCTGGTGAACGCAGGAGTCCGCCGCATATATGGTATGGTGGGCGATGCCTTGCACCCGTTCATGGACGCATTGCAGCGCGATGCCCGTATCCGCTGGGTACATGTGCGCCATGAGGAAACTGCCGCCTTTGCCGCCAGTGCTGAGGCGCAGCTGACTGGAGAACTGGCGGTGTGCTGCGGCAGCTGCGGGCCTGGCAACCTGCATCTCATCAATGGGCTGTATGATGCCAGCCGCTCGGCAGCGCCGGTGCTGGCCATTGCAGCGCATCTGCCTACGCTGCAGATTGGCACGCATTACATTCACGAAACGCACCCCACCTTCTTTTTTCGGGAATGTGCGGCCTATACCGAGCTCGTGAGCCGCCCGCGCCAGCTTCCGCCCGTGTTGGCAGAAGCTATGCGGACGGCCCGCGCCCGGCGCGGGGTAGGCATGCTGGTGCTGCCGGGGGATGTGGCAGGCATGCCTTGTGTAGAGGATGCCGCAGAGAGCCCGGTTCTGCCACCCGTGCCGCCCCTGCTGCACCCCGGATCTGGGGTGATACCACGCATGGCTGACATGCTGGGCGCCTCCCGGCGCATCACCTTTTTATGCGGCATAGGCAGTGCCGGGGCAGAGGCAGATATCGTGGCGCTGGCCAGGCATCTGCAGGCGCCGGTGGCTTATACGCTCAGAGCTAAGGATTTGCTGGAGAAAGATAACCCTAATGCCGTGGGCATGACCGGCCTGCTCGGCTGGGGCGGGGCGGTGCATGCAGTGCTGGATTGCGATGTGTTGGTTATGTGGGGGTCAGATTTTCCATATCGTGATTTCTTACCCCGCAAAGCGAGGGTGATTCAGGTGGATACAGATGCTACGGCGTTGGGGCGTCGAGTTCCGTTGGCACTGGCCGTGCAGGCAGATGCCGGGGTGGTGGCTCGCCAGCTGCTGCGCGTGGTGCCGCCGAATCAGTCCGATGATTTCCTGCGTGCCATGCAGAATCACCATGCCCGCGAGGTTTCATCTATCACTCAGAGTTTGCGCATTGTGGATGAAGACGCGCCCTTGCGTCCGGAGCTGCTGACCCGCCTGGTGAGCGACCACGCAGAGCCGGATGCCGTCTTTACCGTCGATACCGGAACGCCGGATCTTTGGTGCGCGCGCTACCTTCAGGCATTAGGAACGCGTCGCATCCTCGGCTCGTTCAACCACGGTTCCATGGGCTGCGCTTTGGCCATGGCCATCGGGGCTAAGGCTGCATTCCGCACCCGGCAGGTCATCGCTTTGTGCGGAGATGGCGGCATTTCCATGCTGGTGGGTGACCTGCTTACTCTCTTACAGGAGGGACTTGCCGTCAAAGTGCTGGTGTACAATAACTCCGAGCTGGATTATGCTGCCATTGAGCAGATGAAATCTGGTATTCATTCCCCCATCGGGACTGCCTTGCGCACCACCAGCTTTGCTGCCGTGGCTCGCGCCATGGGGATGAGTGCGTGGCGTATTTCCCGTGTGGATGAGGCGATACCCGCCGTCAAGTCCTGGCTGGCGGCAGAAGGACCGGCTTTGCTGGATGCTGCGGTGGATCGGCACGCCTTGCCCCTTCCGCCTGGACTCACCTTCATGGAAGGACTGGGCTATTGCAAGAGCCTGGGCGAACAATCCGCCCACGCCTCGCTGGATGCCGTGAAGCGCCTCCTCTTCGGTAACCGCCGCTTTTTCAATTAAATATACTTGCGTTCGCGGAAGAGGTGGGCGCGGAGGGGATCGGTGGCGGCCAGGTGGGTGTAGCCGATGGCGAGTGCATCGGCGGCATCGGGGGCGGGTGTTTCGGTGAGGGCGAGCAGGGCGCGCATCATGAAGGCGACCTGTTGTTTGCCGGCGCCACCGCGGCCCACGGTGGCCAGTTTGACGCAGGAGGGCGGGTATTCCATGATGCGCAGCCCGTGTTTGGCCGCGGCCAGCACAGAGGCTGCGCGGGCGGAGCCCATGGTGATGGCGGTGCGGTGGCTCTGCACGTAGATGATGCCTTCGATGGCGAGTTCATCGGGCTGCCATTTTTCGATGAGGGCGCACACATGCTCATGAATGGCCAGCAGACACTGGCTCTGGCTGAGCCTGGCGGGCAGGGAGAGAGTGCCGTATTCCAGCGCGCGCGGGGCGCGGTAATCGCCGTCGATTACCGCGTATCCCGTGTTGCGGATGGCGGGGTCTATGCTGACAACGCGCATGGCCGTGAATCAGCGGCGGCGGCGCTTGGGGGCAGTGGGGCGCGGCTTGCGCACCGGGCGCACCGGGCCGTCCTCCAGCAGGGCGGTGTAGGCGTAGTTGAAGCCTTCCAGCTTGCGGCGGGCAATCTTGCGGTTGATGAAGATTTCCACACTCTTGGCGAAGTCCACTTCATCTGCAGTGAGCAGGGTGAAGGCATCGCCGGTGGATTCGGCGCGGCCTGTGCGGCCGATGCGGTGAACATAGTCCTCCGGGTTTTCCGGCACGCGGTAGTTGATGACGTGGGTCACGCCGTTGATGTCGATGCCGCGGGCGGCTACATCGGTGGCCACGAGGATGCGGAATTTGTCCTCCTTGAATCCCTTGAGGGCGGCCATGCGTTCTTTCTGGCCGATGTCGGAGTGCATCACCGTGACTTCATCCTTCCAGCCAGCGTTGGCCAGCATGGTGCCCACGGTGTCTGCCTCCTTGCGGGTGCGGGTGAAAATCATGAGGTTCTGGAAATCGGTGGCTTTGACGAGGGCGAGCAGCAAATCGTCCCGCTGGTCGAGGCCCACTGGGTAGAACGCGTGGGAAATGGTGCTGGCCACCTCGCGGCGGGCAATGGCGATTTCCACCGGGTCAGTCAGGCACCATTTGGCAAAGCCCTGCAGAATCTGCGGCATGGTGGCAGAGAAGAAGAGGGTCTGGCGGCCTTCCCACGGGCAGAGGTTCACAATCTTGCGTACGATGGGCAGGAAGCCCATGTCCGTCATGCGGTCCACTTCATCCAGCACTAGGTGTTTGATGGCCTTGAACTTCATGTTGCCGCGGTAGAAGTGGTCAATGAGACGGCCGGGGGTGGCCACAACGACGTCGACGCCTTTTTTGAGTTCATCGGTCTGGGCGCCATAGCCCACGCCGCCGTAGAGCAGCCCCACCTTGATATCGGTGTGCTTTGCGTAGGTGCGGAAGGATTCTGCCAGCTGGTCGGCGAGCTCGCGGGTGGGCTCAAGCACGAGCACCTGGGGCTGCCCGGTGTGGGTGATGCTGTTGAGCAGGGGCAGGGCGAATGCTGCGGATTTGCCCGTGCCGGTCTGGGAGGCGCCAATCACGTCCTTTCCCTGCATAATCTGGGGAATGGCCTGCTCCTGAATCGGGGTCGGGTTCTCATAGCCGCAATCCTTTACGGCTTCCAGAATGGGGGCGGAGAGCCCCAGTTCTTCGAATGTCATCTTCGTTTCCGTTGTCGTTTGTTGTGTAAAATCGTCCATGTGCGGTGATCAGCAGATGTAGGGGTTATTGAGCTGCTCTTCGCCAATGGAGCTGGCGGGGCCGTGGCCGCTGTTCACCGTGGTCTGCGGGGGCAGGGGCATGAGGTGCTCCTGAATGCCGCGCACCAGGGTGCTCATGCTGCCGCCGGGGAAGTCTGTGCGCCCCACGCTGCCGGCAAAAAGGATATCGCCCACGAAAAGCTCATCATCGCCAGGCAGGTAGTAGGCAGCGCCGTCCGTGGCGTGACCGACAATGGGGAAAATCTTCCACTCCAGCCCGGCCCAGTCGGCCTTGCGCGGGGCTGTGCCCAGCACTTCGTCCACCTCGTACGGAGGAACCGGCGTAAGCCCCCAGGCGCCGGCGGCTTCCTCCAGGGTGAGCGTGCGGCTGTAAGGCGCCACTGCGCAAATGCGGCATCCTGTGCGTTCTTTCAGCTCTGCTGCGCCTTCTACGTGGTCGAAATGCTGGTGTGTGAGCAGAAGATGCGTCAGCTTTGCGCCAGCGGGCAGCTGGCGCTGCACCCAGGCGGCCATGCCCAGCGGGGCATCCACCGCCACGTAGCCCTTGCTACCCTCTATCAGGTAGCCATTGCATCCTACGGAACCACCGGTGTAAACCTGTATTTTTCTGCTCACGCGCGCATTGTACACGCTTTCATGGCGTTTGGCGAGCCGAAAGTGCGGCAGTACACCGCAAGAGGCGTATCAGATGTCATTACTCCAATCAACCCACATTATGCACCATACCATGAGTTGTCCCACCAGTGCATAAGCTACCACAGTCATGACTCCGGCCAGCCAGGTGCGCGTCCAGCTCACCATCTGGAATACTCGTGATACAGCCATGGCACTGGCCAGAATTCCAACCAGCTGGAAAAGGCCCGTCAGTGCTGTTCCTGTGCTCAGCCGGGACGCGGCAAATCCGCTGAGCATGGAAAGGACCGCCGCCAGCACTAGTTCCACCAATGCGCATGACATGGCGTTTTTCCAGCGGTGCAGGTTATCAGCTATCCCGAATGCCAGTACCAGCATACCCCAGGTCAGTACACAATACAGCAGCATGTACCACAGCTCATTGTTGCACACAGGAATCATACACAGGGGATGATGCTGGTGCGAGATATACTGTTCGCTGATTGTTAGTGTATGTTCAGTAATGAATGCGTTGTACAGAGAGGCCGTTAACTGTATCCCGGAAAATCTGCAATGTCCTGCCTGATCGTGTCTGAATACAAATCGTGGCAAAACTGCCATCTTGGCTTACCTGTATCTCGTGCGTCTGGGGTAGCAGCAATTCCTTGATTGCAGATTCAGGAGTGCCGCACTCGCTGGGTGTTGTTAACACTCTCACCAGGTGTTCTACAGAGGCTTCGAGACCTGCCTGCTGCAGTAAATCCTGCAGTACGGCAGCCAGGCACTCTTGTACAGCACTGTTTTTCTGATGCATCCCGGTCAGCTCGGTTTCCAGCTGCCACATCACCTCGTTGGGAAGCGGGGTGCGTTTCAGTACAGGCAGACCGTCATCGGCCTGCACAGATGCCAGAAAAAACAGGAATGTGGATAGTAGCTGTTTCATCAGGAACACGCCCATACTGCCAGAGCGCCCCGGCTCTGTCAATGCAATTCTGCACTTGTGTCTCAGCGGTAAATGTGCTACAACTAGCCGAGTGAATTCAACCGCTGCAGAGCTTGGGCCTCTTGTGTTCCGTTTCCTTGAGTATCTGGAAGCAGAACGCAATGCATCTCCCCGCACCGTAGAGGCTTATCACCGCTCTCTGCAACTTTTCCGCCGCTGGGCTGGGGAAAATTTTGAGGCATGGGAACACTGCGAGGCAGATGTGTTCCGCTCCTGGTTGTATGAGGCTCTCAATGAGCAGCTCAAGCCATCTACCATCCGCTTGCGCTTTGCTGCTCTGCGTTCGTTTTACGAATACCTGATGCGTCGCGAGGGATTGCAGGCCAGCCCTCTGGCCGAGGTGAGCCTGCCGCGTGCTTCTCAAAGCCTGCCGGTGCACCTCTCTCTGCACCAGATGGAAGAGCTGCTGGCTTTACCCCTGCGTATCCCTCCTGATAAAAAGAGTCCGGCCTGGTTGCCATACCGGGATGTGGCGATTCTGGAATTGTTTTATTCCTGCGGTATGCGTTTGAGCGAACTGGTGGCGCTGGATGCTGATTCCCTGCGTCCGGGGGAAAACTGCATCCGGGTGCTGGGCAAGGGCCGCAAGGTGCGTCTGGTTCCAGTGGGGGATTACGCCCGCGATGCGGTGGAGCGTTATCGTGAAATGGCCGGGGTGCAGGGGCGTGAGCCTCTTTTCATCAGCCGTCTGGGGTTGCGGATGAGTTGTCGCAGCGTGCAGCTCATGCTGGATAAATATCTGCGCTGCTCCAATATACCCTTCCATATATCTCCGCACAAACTGCGCCATACCTTTGCCACTCATCTGCTTGATGCGGGGGCCGATTTACGTGCTGTGCAGGAGCTCCTCGGACACAGTTCCCTGGCCACTACTCAGATATATACGCATGTTACCAAAACTCGCATGCAGCAGGTATATCGGCAGGCGCATCCCCGCGCCAGCTGGGATGAGATTAATTCTTGAGCAGTTCGTCAATGCCCGTGGTTGGGAATCGCAGGTCATTGCGTGCAAAGCTGCGCAGATGCTTGATAGCTCGTTCCTTTGAACCGAATAATTGTTCCAGCGACAGCTTTTCGCCCGCGGGCACATCCAGCTTATTCTGCAGCACAACCAGCAGACAGCGTAGAGAGGGAGACCGGTGGCGTTCTTCGTTGTACAGCTCCCGTCCGAGTTCCCACGCTTCTTGCTCTCGCCCGCGAATGCGGCAGAGATTATAAAACTCCCAGCGGCGGTACATGGGTGAAGCTCCCAGTTCCACCGCTCTGCGGTAATCCTCTACAGCCCGGCTGAAGTTTGTGCGGCGGGCCAGGTCTTCGTCAAAAGCTGCCATTTGTAGCCAGAGCAGGGCGCTCTGCGGGTTATTGGCAATCCCTGCTTGCAGGAAACGCTCGGCCGCATCCAGATAATCCTTACTCTGCAGGGCGCGTTCATACGCTCCTGCATTTTCGCGTCCATTTACCCAGGCTACGGCATTGGTGCCCATATCGCGGGCGGCGCGAATCCAGTAATTCACTCGCTGCGGACAGAGTGTGGTAACCTGCTCCCAGCGACGGCGGGCTCTCGGCCAGTCCTGCTGAATCCAGGCGTTCGTGGCATCTACACACAGCATCTCCGCAGCAAATGTACGTAATCCTCCCAGCGCAAACAATGCCAGCTTCTGCGAAAGGGCGTCAGTCTGCTTATAATCTGGGGCTGGTAAATGCAAGCGTACTCCTGCTTCCTGCCGCTGGGCGTACTTTACCAGAGGTTGCAGCGCCCAGCCTGCAACCATCAGTGTGCCCAGAGCTCCGCACACGCAGAGCCCCTGGCACATAGTGCTGACAGGTTTCAATTTCATGCGCGCCCCAGTTGCTCACGAATATCAGCAGCCAGCTGTTCCCAGTGGGGCACAGAAACTCCGGCTTCCCGGGCTCGTTCCAGCGTGCTGCCCCAGATAGCATCATACTCCACAGGCCGGCCTCGCAGTAAATCCACTGCGCTGCTTGGTACAAATTCGCCCATGATGCGCGTGCGCTCCATCTGGTGGCGTACTATGTCCATAGGCAGCTGGTATCCGCGCGCTGATGCTGCTGCACACACTTCCTGCATGATGGCTTCGGCGCGCTCTGGTTGCCCCGGCATGGTAAAGAGTTTCTTGACGCTGATGCCGCCGTGCGCTACGCACAGACCATTGAACGGGATATTCCATGTGAGCTTGCACCATTGAATCTGCTCAGCATGGTCAAAGGCGCTGGAGCCAATGCGGGCCTGCTCAAACAAGCCCGCCAATTCCTTTGCCCTGGCAGAGCCAGCGGCGGAACTGATGAACGGGGCAAACTGAATCTCCCCACCCTCCAGATGCCGGATTTTGCCCGGCTCATCCATCATGCAGCACACAAAGCAGAGCCCGATGTAAATGCGCTTTGCCGGCACCATGGCGGAAATAGCCTCTGCATTGCCCATACCATTCTGCAGGGTCAGCACTTCCGTGCTCTCGTGCACCAGCGCGGGCAGGTAGGCGCCCAGCTGGTCATTGCAGGTAGTCTTCCAGCAGACGATTACTAAATCCACCGGGCCGCATTCCTCCGCTCTGCGGCATACATTCACCTGCGGCAGGTGAATATCTCCGTGCACACTCTCCACATGCAGCCCTTCTGTCTTCAGCGGCTCATACACAGAGCGTCCGATGAAGCACACTTCGTGGCCTGCTTCCGCCAGCCGTGCTCCATAGTAGCACCCCAGTGCACCAGCCCCTAAAATCGCAATCTTCATGCCCTTTAGACTAGCATTTGTGCGGCATTCTGGCAATAAAAAAGCCTGTACACGCATTTTAGCCTTGCAATCAGCAATTAAAAGCGCTATTTAGAATCCACTTATTCAACCCGGGCGGGTCTGTTTGCCTGCCCTACAAACCTAACACAGAACCACCATGGGTCAACAACATCGTAAGGAGACGAAGCGTCGCCGCCGCACCGCCTACATCAAGCGCCAGAAGGAAATCGCCAAGAACAGCAAGAACACCACTCCTGTTCAGATGGCCAAGAAGGTTTCCAAGGACTAATCTTCGTTTCAGCTGTCTATAACTGACTTTTGAGCCGGCAGACCGTTCATCGGCCTGTCGGTTTCTTTTTTTTGGGGGGGGAGGGATGCTGCTGCGGGGCGCTATAAGCGCAGGAGGTGTTACGGCATGCTTTTGCGGGTTGCTATGCTGGAGGATATGGCGCTACATTCGTGTGCTCTCTGTATGCAGGTTCTCACTTCTGCTCATGCTGTGCCCGTTTGGAAATGCGGAGGATTGAAAAAATAATTTTTCGGCTCTAACACGCACGAAATATCGGGGCTTAGAGCGAAAGTGCAAAAATACTGCACAAAAAATCTCAAAAATACGCTTGACGCGAAAAAGAGTTTCTGGTAAACTCCGCCCACGCCCTGCTACAGGGCAGCTCGAAAGAGAGAGCGGAACGCCGCTCAACTCCACCGGGCGAGGCAATTTTCCAAGTATGACTTTCCGAGGCGCTGAGGGCAGCTGAAAAGCAGCTCACTGGCTAACAACCTGCCAGGCGGGGCGCCGGAGAGGATAAAGAGAGGGAAGGAAAAGGTCGTGACGCGTGC
>JAFZGH010000319.1 GCA_017555465.1 Akkermansia sp.
ACCTCCAGTTCATAGCTCAGCGGGCCGGTGCTGCGCAGCGCGGCACTGTCGATGCCGAAGATGGCGGCATCGAGTTCACCGCGGAGGTAACGACCTTCCTCCGGGAATTCTTCCAGGGAGATGATGAGGTTTGTCTGCATGCCCATTACCTTACCGCGTGCGCGCCCGCGTTGCAAGCTTATATTCGGGCATGTGGGCTGAGTATTCCGTCTCAGACCCACATGGGATGGAGGGACCAATGCTCGGGAAGTCCCATTTTATTGAGGTTGATGCCCTTTTGCTGTGCTGCAAAAAGACAATCCTGAACCCGTAGATGCCATTTTGAGGTAGGTGCGATTTGTCTGAGAAGGTAGCGGCAGATATACAGCAGAGGGGCTATGCTGGAGCGAGCCTCGCGCAGAGAGCCGGAGCCTGCCAGACTGGCGGTCGGCTTGACCCATTTAAGTGCTTTTTCTGAATACACATAGTTCCAGGGCAATGCCGGCGTATTGTGCATGCGGGGAGATGAGAGAAATGTTTTGTTCCAGATACGAGCATGGTGAGCACAATCATTTCTCAAAACGCGCAAGGAGTTTAACCAGGAATCCAAAGTTGCTGTATCTGTCTTCCACTCACTGGCAATCGCTTTTCTGATTGCTTTGTCAGAGTGCGTATAGAAATAGACCAATGTACCAAACTCCATTTCCCCCACGGCCATCCATAGCGGAAGGTAGTCATGCTGGTCTCCATACGTATTGAAGAAATGGTCGACATAGTCTTTTCCACTTGGTATGAGATTGCCACTCTTGTTTTTTGAAATATGCACGCGTTCCAGGTTCTGGATATACCCTTTCCATGCTGGAAAATAGGATGCCGATGCATAAGCAAAAGGAGACTGCCCTGCGGTGTGATGAAAGGAGATATGACTTCTCAGGGCGACTTCAATGCGCTCGATGGCATCCATCATCAAAAAGCGCAGTTTGCGGTCGAACAGGTAGTATTCCCAGACTTTTTCCAGCGTGGTGCCTGGTACAAAATGTTCCATCAGTTGTCCCTCTGGAGCGCGCATTCGAAAAGGGTGCAGATATGCACTGAAGCGGTAATATCCGACACTTTTCAGACGCGATGCCAGCAAGTCTGCATCGGCCGCCAGACCGCGCTGAGTGAGTAACTCGACCTGCTGATCAATAGAAAGATGGGGCTTCAGGTATTCCATGGAAAATAAAAACCCTCCCCATGTGCGCGGTTGCCGGAATCAACAGATTCTGACCCTAAGCGGGGGAGGTTATCTGAACTCATTATACATGAGCCAGAGTGTTTGTCAAGAGGGTGGTTGCTGGAAAAGAAAAACATTTTTACTCAATCACGCTCCAGAGGCGGCCGTTGCGGGCGCGGATGAGGCGGATGTCGAGGTCGAAGGCGGCTTTGAGGTTCGTTTCGGTGAGCACTTCATCGCGGCTGCCGTAGGCCTGGATTTCGCCCTGGCGCAGAATCATGCCGCGGTCAAATTCCGGCAGGATGTCCTCGATGCGCTGGGTGATGAAGATGATGGTGAGCTCCGGGTGGGTGGAGGCCAGCTCTGCAATGGTGGAGAGCAGGAACTCGCGCCCCGCGATGTCGAGGTAGACGCTGGGTTCATCCAGTATCATGAGCTCCGGGTTGGTCATGAGGGCGCGGGCAATGAGCACCTTGACCTGCTCGCCGCTGCTCATGGTGGCCACGGTGCGCTCCATGAGGTGCTCGGCGCGCAATTTGCGCATGAGGTTGGCGGCTTGCGCCTCCTCGGCGGGGGTGGGGTCGCGGTAGAGGCCGATGGTGGCATCCGGGCCGCTGAGTACCATTTCACGTCCGGTCCATTCGCGGTCGCCCAGCCACTGGTGCATGAGCGGGCTCACCCAGGCAATGCGCTTGCGCAGTTCCTGCAGGTTCACGGTGCCGAATCGGCGGCCCAGCACTTCCACCGTGGCGCCGAAAAGCGGCCAGGCATAGCCCATGAGCATGCGCACCAGCGTGGTTTTGCCGGCGCCGTTGGCGCCCAGGATGAAGCAGCGCTCGCCTTTCTGCACTTGCCAGTTGATATTGTGCAGGATTTCGCGGCCGCTGAGGTAAACGGTGGCTTTCTCGACCTTGATGACGTGTTCCATGGTAAAAAAGATTCGGCGGGTTGAAGCAACCCGCCGAATCGATGTATCGAAGTTGAATTAGTTGCGTTCGAAGAGGGAGCGGATCTTGCTGCCCACGATTTCGACCGGGTGCTCGGCCAGAGCAGCGCGCTTGGCCAGCAGGTTGGGAGCGCCGGCGGCGGCTTCGGCCAGCCACACGCGGGCGAATTCGCCGCTTTCGATGCGCTTGAGGCTTTCCTTCATCTTCTCCTTCACCTCCGGGCCCAGAATCTGCGGGCCGTTGTAGTATTCACCGAACTCGGCGGTGTTGGAGATGACGCCGTTCATGGCCTGGATGCCCTTGTTGTAGATGATGTCTACGATGAGCTTGGCCTCGTGCACGCATTCGAAGTAGGCCATTTCGGCGGGGTAGCCGGCCTCGATGAGGGTCTCGAAACCATACTTCATGAGGTCTACCAGACCACCGCAGAGCACGTTCTGCTCACCGAAGAGGTCTTCGTAGGTTTCCTGCTGCATGGTGCATTCGAGCACGCCGCCGCGGGTCAGACCCTCAGCCTTGGCCATGGCCAGGGCGGTCTGCTGGGCGTTGCCGCTCGGGTTCTGCCACACGGCGATGAGGCCGGGGCAGCCGAATCCTTCCTCGAACACGCGGCGCACCTCGGTGCCCGGGCCCTTGGGGGCTACCATGATGACGTCCACATCTGCCGGGGGAACGATGGTCTTGAACACGTAGGCGAAACCGTGGGAGCAGCACAGGGTCTTGCCGGCGGCAAGGTTGGGCTTGATCTGGGTTTCGTATACCTCGCCGTGGTGCTCGTCGGGCAGGAGGATGTGGATGATATCGGCCTTGGAGGAAGCTTCAGCCACGGTCATCACCTCAAAACCGTCCTGAGCGGCGGCGTCCCAGCTCTTGCCGGGTCGGATGCCGATAATTACATGCACACCGCTGTCGCGCATGCAGAGAGCCTGAGCGCGGCCCTGTGCGCCGTAGCCGATAACGGCCACCGTCTTGCCATTGAGAACGCTTACATCAGCATCCTTGTCATGAAGAATGTTCATCGTATTTTCTTGGGGGTTCGTCATTTGACCAGCCTGCCGGCCGGTGATACGGGTTGAATTGTAGCAATGCGAAGCTGTTTTGCAAGCTAAAATTGCGTATTCACAAAGGATATGGGTGAATTTTCTTGCGGTGGTGGTGAAATGTGGTAGAGTAGGGGGGTATGAAGCTTCACCATTCTCTCCGGCATGCAGCCGGTTTCACCTTGATTGAATTGATGGTGGTTATCGCCATCATGGTTACTCTGGCCGGCATTGCCGGTACGGCTATTTATTCCCACATGGGCGTGGGCGATGAGGCCAAGTGTCGCGCCCACCTCGAGCAGCTGGTGCAGCTGGGCACCAAGTACAGTCAGGATATTTCCCACAGCGGCCTGCTGCCTACCAGCGGTATGGACGATGATGAGGATACGGACACGGTGGACGAGAGTGAGGGGTGGTGGATTTCCGTGGCACCGGAGCTGGATGCTGTGGTGTTCCCCCGCCAGATGGGAGGCAAGATGAAAGTGTCCTCGATTTTCCACTGCCCGGCTGATAAGCGCGTGGAGATTGGTGCCGATTCCACCTTTGCAGCCGATGTGAACAGTGTTTCCTATGTCTCCTGGACTGATGCCTCCGATGACCCGGAAAATCCGAATTCCTGCATCCGCACTACCGCCAAGCAGAATCTGGACGTGCTGCCCTGGCTTTCCGACGGCAAGCCGGTGAAGGGGGAGAGTGTGACAGATGTGACCACGTTCAAGAAGCAGGTGATGAGCACGGCCGAGCGCCACAATGGCAAGATTCTGGTGGCCTACGCTAGTGGTGCCGTGAAGGTGTTTGAGATGGATGAGGATACGAAGCCGGAAACGCTCTTCAAGAAGATTGCACCCGATATTGCCCGCAAGGCTGGTAAAGATAAGAAGAAGGGAAAAAAATCCCGCCGCGTCGAAGAAGACGATGACGAAGAGTGATTCCCAGTCTGAACCCACCCTCCCCCTGGAGCCGGATTGCCTGCCCTACCTGCAGCAGCCGGTGGTGCTGGGGCTGAGCGGGGGACGCGATTCTGTAGCCCTGCTGCGTCTTTTGGTGCAGCAGGGTTGCTCTGTGCACGCGTTGCATGTGCACCATGGCATCCGCGCGGCTGAGGCAGACGCCGACGCCGCGTTCTGCGCCCGCTTGTGCGAGAAACTGGATGTGCCTTTTGAACTGCAGCGGGTGGATGTACCCACCCTGGCGGCAGAGCAGGGGATTTCGCTCGAAACCGCTGGGCGTCATGCCCGCCGCTGGCTTCTGGCCGCCGCTGCGCGTCGTTATAAGGGGCACACGGTAGCCTTGGCTCACCATGCTGATGATCAGGCTGAAACCGTGCTTTTCCACCTGGCGCGGGGCTCTGCTGGTATGCGCGGCATGCAGCCGGTGCACGAGGCCGGCGGTATCACCTGGATTCGCCCGCTGCTCAGCTGCCGCCGTACCCAGATTACCGAGTGGCTGCAGCAATTGAAACAACCTTGGCGCGATGACGCCACCAACAATGTACCCGATGTGGCGCGTAACGCACTTCGACTGGAGGTGCTGCCGATGCTCAACAAGGCGCTGGGGCGCGATGTGACCCCCATTCTGAACCGCAGTGCCCGCTTACAGGGCGAAACCCAGGAGGCGCTGGAGGCTGCACTTGCTGCCTTGCCTATGCTCGACCCGCAGGAGCGCCTGTATCTTCCCTTTGTGTGGCAGCAGCCCGTGGTGCTGCAGAAGGCAATTCTGCGCCGCTACCTGCAGCTCAACCGCGTGGCCGACATCAGCGAGGAACTGGTGCTTTCCATTCTTTCCATCCTCCCGGCAGATGCTTCCACAGCCCGCGTGAACCTGCCCGGCGACCGTCAGGCATGCCGTAAGGAACGCCGCCTTATCATTACCCCTGCGTGAGGATGAGTGAGATGAATCCGTGTTCTGGAGAGCAGGCTCACCAGCGGATAGCGCGAATACGCCACCAGGGCAGCCTGGTATACGCTGTGGTGCTGGTGTTGCTGTGGGGCTTGCTGGGTTGGTCGGCCTGGGGAGAGCGCAGCCGGGAGCATATATGCGTGGTCCGGGCGGAAACTACTTATGGTGATGTTGCCAGGGCTTGCGAGCAGTTCTGGCGCACCAGCTGTGACTTTCACGACAGGACGGGAGAGAGCTACAAAGGGAATTTCTTTCTGCAGGATGAAAGCGGAAGACGCCTGAAGTTCAATCTTTTTATGTTGCGCCCCGCGGGGCATTACTCCTGCGTGTTTGTTCTGGATTCCGGCTCGCCGGAGCGTGTCAGCATTCAGTCCGGGTATCATGGCGCGTGGCATCGCGCCTCATTCGGGATTCAGGAGCGGGAGAGGATGGCGGCTTACCTTTGCGAGGATATGCAGCGGCATCAGGCTGCAACGGGCAGAGGTATCTGTTGCCCGGCTATTTACCTGCAGCTGCAGGGGGAGGATATGGGGGCGGGGATGCGCTGCGCCCCGCATCTGGAGCTGCTGATGTATCTTTGCGGGAGACTACCGGGTGGTTTTGCGGTGGATGTGCTGCCGCCGCCCGCTGAGGGCGGGATATAACAAAACGCCCCTTTCCGGCTGAGGGAAAGGGGCGCTGAAGTTTTCGGGAGAACCGTTTATCAGTTCTGATACTCGGCAGCAGCCTCGGCGTGGTACTCCTGCAGGGTGCGCACGGTGGTCTCCTTGTTCTTGGCGTGCAGCATGGCGGCGGCGCATGCGCGGGCGCTGGAGAGGTCCGTGGTGTAGGAGATGTTGCTGCTCACAGCGGCGGCGCGGATGGACACTTCGTCCTCGCGGGCGTCGTGAGAGCCGGGGGTGTTGATGACGAATACGATATCGCCGTTCTTGATGCGGTCTACGATGTCCGGGCGGCGGCGTTCGTGCACCTTGTAGGCGCGTTCGCATTCAATGCCGTTCTGCAGCAGGTGAATCATGGTGCCCTTGGTGGCGCAGATATCGAAGCCTGCCTTCTCCAGCATGCGGGCGATGTCGGTCACCAGGTGCTTGTCGCGGTCGCTCACGGAGATGAAGACCAGACCTTCCTTGGGCAGGGCGTTGAAGGCGCTCACCTGGCTCTTCAGGTAGGCTACCTCGGGGTCGGTGTCAATGCCCATCACCTCACCGGTGGAGTGCATTTCCGGACCCAGCACCACGTCGATGCCCGGGAAGCGGTTCCAGGGGAACACGGCTTCCTTCACGGTGTAGTAGGGCGGCACCACTTCCTTGGTGAAGCCCAGGTCTTTGAGCTTGCAGCCGCTCATCACCTTGGCAGCCAGCTTGGCCAGCGGCACGCCGATGGACTTGGACACGAAGGGAACGGTACGGGAAGCGCGGGGGTTCACCTCAATCACGTACAGCTGCTCGTCCTTCACGGCAAACTGGCAGTTCATGAGACCCTTCACGTTGAGCTTGGCGGCCAGTTCCTTGGCTGCGCGCATCATTTCCTTGTGCATGCCCACGGAAACGCGGTTCGGCGGAATCATGCAGGCAGAGTCACCGGAGTGGATACCGGCGGGTTCCACGTGCTGCATGATGGCACCCACCACGCTGATTTCGCCGTCGGCAATCACGTC
This sequence comes from Akkermansia sp., assembly GCA_017555465.1. Lineage (GTDB taxonomy): Bacteria > Verrucomicrobiota > Verrucomicrobiia > Verrucomicrobiales > Akkermansiaceae > Akkermansia. The sequence goes on from JAFZGH010000319.1 coordinate 6,739, forward strand.
CACGTCAATCTCCATGGCGTGTTCCAGGAAGCGGTCCACCAGCACCGGGCGCTCCGGCGAGGCATCCACAGCTTCACGCATGTAGGTGCGCAGCTCCTGCTCATCGTACACAATCATCATGGCGCGACCACCCAGCACGAAGGAGGGGCGCACCAGCACCGGGTAACCGATTCGGCTGGCCACGGCCACAGCCTCGTCCTCATTGGTGGCGGTGCCGGCCTCAGCCTGCTTCAGGCCGATTTCATCCAGCAGGGCGGAGAAGTACTTGCGGTCTTCTGCCAGCTCGATGCTGCGGGGGCTGGTGCCGATGATGGGTACACCGCGTTCCTGCAGGGCGGCTGCCAGGTTCAGCGGGGTCTGGCCGCCGAACTGGACGATGACGCCATCGGGCTTCTCCTGGTCGCAGATGTTGAGCACATCTTCCAGGGTCAGCGGCTCGAAGTAGAGCTTGTCGGAGGTGTCGAAGTCGGTGGAGACGGTTTCCGGGTTGGAGTTGACCATGATGGTCTCGTAACCCAGTTCCTTGAGGGCGAAGGAGGCGTGCGAGCAGCAGTAGTCGAACTCGATGCCCTGGCCGATGCGGTTCGGGCCACCGCCCAGAATCATAATCTTCTTCTTGTCGGTCTTGCGGGCTTCGTTCTCTTCGCCGTAGGAGGAATAGAAGTAGGGCGTAATGGCCTCGAACTCAGCGGAGCAGCTGTCTACCAGACGGTAGCAGGGCACCACACCCTGGGCCTTGCGGGCTGCGCGCACCTCGTCCTCGGTGCAGCCTCGGGCCAGGGCAATCTGGCGGTCGGAGAAGCCCATCTTCTTGGCTTCCAGCAGGTCGAGCTCCTTGAGCTTCATGCCGGCTTCAGCCAGCTGCTTGAGCTGGTCGAGGAACCAGGGGTCGATGTCGGTCAGATCCTGGATTTCCTCCAGCGTCCAGCCGTTCACGTATGCGGTCTGAATCCAGAAGATACGGTCGGCATTCGGCACAGCCAGCTTGGCGGCGATTTCGTCGCGCGTCGGGTTCTTCGGGTCCTTCAGGTCAAAGCCGAAGCCCCAGCGGCCGGTTTCCAGAGAACGGAGTGCCTTCTGCAGGGATTCCTTGAAGGTGCGGCCGATGCTCATCACCTCACCCACGCTCTTCATGGCGGTGGTCAGGCGCTCATCTGCCTTCTTGAACTTCTCGAAGGTGAAGCGCGGTACCTTCACCACCACGTAGTCGATAGTGGGCTCGAAGGAAGCGGGCGTTACCTTGGTGATGTCGTTGCGCAGCTCATCCAGCGTGTAGCCGATGGCCAGCTTGGCGGCAAACTTGGCAATGGGGAAGCCGGTGGCCTTGGAGGCCAGGGCAGAGGAGCGGCTCACGCGCGGGTTCATCTCGATGACCACGAGGCGGCCGGTGCGCGGGCACATGGCAAACTGGATGTTACTGCCGCCGCTCTTTACGCCGATTTCGCGGATGATGGCGAAGGAGGCGTCACGCACGATGGCGTATTCGCGGGCGGTGAGGGTCATGGCCGGCGCCACGGTGATGGAGTCGCCGGTGTGGATGCCCATGGG
>JAFZGH010000320.1 GCA_017555465.1 Akkermansia sp.
ACGCCGTTTGTTGCCGTAATATCGACTGCATGCAGCGTAGAATTGGAACTTACCAGAATATCACCCAGATTACCGGAGTAGAAACGGGTAGAGAGTGTGCCACCTGCCAGCTCTATGCTGTCAAGCTTTGATAAGTTAATGCCCTGGGCAGAATATCCCGCGCCAGAGGTTCCATCAATGCCGATTCGTAAATCTGCTCCGGATTTTATGACGAGTTTGCCTTCAAATGCCATTTCGTCACCATTTTGCAAGTTGGCGCTCTGACTCAATTCAATTGTGCCAGTGCCAACCGTGGTAGTAAGGAGCTGCCGCAGGGTTTTACGGCCGGGCAATGTTGTGCTGTTGATGTTCAACGTGCCGAATACAGAGAACTTGTCGAGTGTCTGCCCCTCGGCTAGAGAGACGGAGCCAATATTCACACTCTGACCAGAAGATACATAGTAAACCCCGCTCTCAGCAGAATCAAGGACAAAGATGCTGTTGCTATCAGCGCTAAGGGTACTTCCTGTGGTATCGCCTGTGCCGTAGTATACCTTGCTACCCTCCTGCAGCGCCACACTGCCTGTACCGGTTGCAATGAGTCGATTGAGCGTGTACCCATCGCCAGCGAAACCATTCACCACATTGCCGCTGGAATCTCTCAGTTGCGTGACCAGCTTGTTCTTATCTGTGTGCAGAATAACATCAGAACGCAGCGCCAGGCTTCCGTCGTTTATGATTGTGCTGCCAAGACCAAACTTTGTGGTGTCATTTTTGATGATAAGTTCACCGCCGTGCACATACAACGCGCCAGAGAAGGCGGAGGCATCGCCGGAAATTGTAAGTGTTCCGTCTCCGTATATATCCATCCGGGTGCCTGTCAGACCAGCTGCGATGTTTAATGAAGTATTGGCCTCGGTGATGATGCGTTCAACAGAAACAGAGCCGTCGGAGACTACGGTAAGGGCGTTCTCTTTCACCCCCAGGAACTTGATGGAATCGCCAGCATCCACCTTTAAGGTGGAGCCAGCTGCATCTGCCACCACGCCCAGGTATTTAGCCTCGGCTGAAATATCAGCATACGGCATGGCAGCTGCGCCATTCAGGCTCCAGCTGGCATCGGCGGTGGTTGTCTCTCCGCTACCAAGGGTGGTGAAATAAACTGTCTCAGCCGTGCGGTCGACTACCTGCAGGCCGGCCAGCGTGGCGCGGGATGTGGTACCGTTCCATACATTGGTAGCCAGCAGAGTGTGGCCTATCTGGCTTGTTACTGTGACGCGGTTGTTATCAGTATATTCCGTACAACCAGTCGTATAGCCGCTACCCCATGCCTTGTTAGCGTCAGTAGCAAGAACATCAGTACCGCCGATATATGCAGTGCCATTTACTTCCATGGGCGCAAATGTGACGCCTGCAGTATCGCCAGACATGTAGAAAATAGCATCATACACCCAGTAATCGTGTGTCAGGGAGATAGTGTAGTGGTTTTCGCCAGTATTCCACACATCAATGTAGCCGCGCTGAACATCGCCTGTCACAGTTCCGTTAGAGTTAGTGGCACTGCGATATGATCCCATGCTATTCTTGTTGGAGTTGCCTTTATCGTACCCCAGAACGAGAGTAGCAGCCTGGTCATCTCCATTATTGTCCTTAAGGGTTGATGTACCTACTGAGCAAGCAATGTTGTTCCAGCCCGTATAATCCACATCACCCAGCGTACCAGAGGAAGACGCAGTAACCTGTTTGTTTTCAGAACCAGTAAAATTCACGCTGATGGTATCTGCACCAAAGGTGGTGGACAAAATCGAAGAAATCGCGGCGAGGACGGCGATGAACAAGCCCTTCGGTAAATGTAATTTCATGGTTTCAGTAAGATTTTTTGAAAATTGGAGCGTTGATCAGGTGGGCGTCGCGTGTGTCCTCTTGCGCATTGGGGGCACAGTACGCCTCTACACGCATGTGTATATCGCATTTCAGATGCGATGTGCAGGGGTGATATTCGTTCCGCATTCAGAATAGAATAGTTGCGATGATTCTTCCCGGCCAGTTATTCGTGCAGTATCATGCCCGCGCGTGGCCCAGGGAATCGCGCGGTAATAATGAGCCCGCGATCGTGGGCGGTATCATCGTAGCTCGATGGCGTGGCGTATTTCAACCGTTTTCCGCCTTCGCTGAAGCTTCGCCGAGGCTGGCTGCCGCCCGTTCCACGGGCTCCGGTTCGTTTTTTTATTACGGACGAGGGGGTTCGCCCGTCTGCGCCGGGCTCCACCGCCTCGCTATGGGTATGCCGCCCGCTGATGCGGGCTTTGAATTCCCTGCCGTGCGCGGAAATCATAGCCCACGGTCGCGGGCGCAAGATATCAGAAGCCAGCATGCAATCCTGCGAAACACAATACATAACAACATCGGGCCAGGTCGCGGCGGAGCGGGTGGCAGCGGGGGAACACGTGGCGCCTCTGTGCCTGCCGTCCACCCCCTGGGGGCGCCGTCCAAAGCGGGGAAAGCCCCCGGCCAAATCCCCACCGTTTTACCTTACTTTTGCGGAAATTCTTGGCGCTGATAATAAGCGCGTTGGGGTCACGCGAAAATTGCGGGAAATTCTCTCTTCAACCCGAACTTTTGGCTGGACATCGCATCTGAAATGCGATATACACATGCGTGTAGAGGCGTACTGTGCCCCCAATGCGCAAGAGGACACACGCGACGCCCACCTGATTAACGCTCCAATTTTCAAAAAATCTTACTGAAACCATGAAATTACATTTACCGAAGGGCTTGTTCATCGCCGTCCTCGCCGCGTGTGCAACCTGCTCCACTGCCTGGGGCGATGTTATCA
>JAFZGH010000321.1 GCA_017555465.1 Akkermansia sp.
CCAGGGGGGATGTGTTCCTGGAGCTGGAGGAGCTGAAGCTGGTGAACGATATGGCGAATTCCATGACGGAACACTTGCAGAAGCTGGGGCTGAAGGTTGGCGAGTCCTGCCTGACGCAGGTGGCTATGTTCGTGCGTGTGGCGGCGGTGAACGGCGTGATGCTGCCGGTGCCGCTGACGGTGTGCGGATGCCTGGATATTCTGCCGCTGGAGGACCCGGTGCTGCTGGATGCGAAGACTACGAGCCGAGGTGTTTCGGAGGAGGGCATTAACTACGCGATGACGGATTACAGCTACGGGGTTCAGGCTGCGATGTACGCGGACTTGTTCCAGGTATGCACCGGGGAGCCGGAGGCAAGACGCTTTGCGTTCTTGTTTGCGGAGTCCACCTTCCCGCACCAGACGCGCCTGGCGTGGGTGCCGGAAACGCTGATGATTGCGTACCGCACGCATTACCAGGTTGGGCTGGAGAAGTATTCCCGCTGCGTTGCTACGGGCGAATGGGGCGGTTTGCAGCTTCCGGACATGGATTTCAATCCGCCGCGCTGGGAATTGAATAAGCTCGGTGTTAATTTTAACCTTTAATTATTGATTTTACGATGTATAGAAATTCAAATTTAGGTCAGGCTGTTTATCAGATCCTGAAGGGTTGCCAGGATGAGGGTATTTCTTTTGCGGGGCTGGTTCGCCAGCTTCGCAAGAGGGGGTATGAGGAAGTTTCCCGTGAGGCGGTGCAGGAGCAGCTGCGCCGGCTGGCTGATGAGGGGAAGTTCCGCGTGCTTCCTGGAGGGTGGCTGAGTGTGTGGCCTGAGCGGGTTGTGTGTGCTTCAGATGTGAGGTATGCTGTGCATGGCGGATGCCGGCACCGGGGGTATTATTACCCGGAGGAGAAGATGCTGGGGTATTTTGCCGATTGGAGGAATGCCTGGCTGGTTGCGTGCGCGGATTTTCTGGGTGACCGGGAGCGCGGGCGCGCTGTGTATCGCCTGGAGTCTGGTATGTGGGAGCTGGATAGTGTGTGTGGCTCGCTTAATTGCGTGGAGCTGCAGATGCCGGAGCCTGAGCCTAAGCCGGTGCGCCGGGTGGAGCGTCATGTGCCTACGGATGGCGATTATATTGAGGCCGAGCTGGATGCGGTGAAGAATGCGCTGGCCAGTTCTATGCATGAGCAGGTGTACCGCCGGTTGCGCGAGGATGCCGAGAATGGGAAGATTGCTTTGTCGTTTGCCGTTGAGGTGAATCTGGATGCCCAGACTGTTTCGGCGAAGATGAGCGGGAGCATTAAGCTGGTGGCTAAGGGCAGCACGCATATTGCTGACCCTGGGCAGCTGGAGCTGGATTTCAGCGGGGATGAGGATGATGAATATGAGGAGGATGAGGAATGAAGGAGGAGATCAGATTCCAGCTGTGCGGGCGCGTGACGCAGGTAAAGCCGGTGAAGGGCGTGAATGGACGCGTGTTCACCAGGGTATATTTGCAGTGCGGCGGTGCTGGCCGTGAGGTTGCTTCTGTGGCTGCTGTTGAGTTTCATGGTGAGACTGAGCAGCAGGAGCTGAAGCAGGTGCGCGTGAATGACCGGGTGCTGGTTATGGGGCGCATGAGCGGCCGCATGGGTGAGAAGTGTGTTTTCCATACGATGTATGGGGATGTGCTGGCGATGGTTCCTGCCGGAGGGGCGGGTGCTGAGGATGATGGTTCTTTTTTCGGGAGTCTGGCATGAATGATGGTGAGCCGATGAATAAGCTGCTGGCGTGCAGCCGTTTGTTTGTGGAGATTCAGTCGATGGAACCGCTGCTGCGCGGTGGTCATTGCATGACCATTACGCGGAGCGGGGACCATGTTGTGAGTGTCAAGGTGTATGCCGCCGGTGATTCCAGGGCTCTGCATCGATACAAGGTGCGGGCCAAGGATGTGACCACGGAGGATGAGCTGTATGCTGAGGTAAATAACCTGTGGCGGCAGCTTGTGGCGATGAATCTGACGAGAGTGGAGGTGCTGCGATGAGTGTGCTTGATTGGGTACAGGCTGTGCTTCTGATTGCTGTGCAGGTTGCGATGTGCGTGATGTTCTACTTCGAGGGTGAGCTTGCCGGCATCCGCAAGTGCAGGCGGATTGTGGACGATTTCTTTGCGAGTCTGGAGAAGAAGGAAGATGGCAAGGACTGAGCCAGTGCGTTACCGAGCCAGGGATCAGGTGATGCACCTGGGTGAGCCGTACGATGGTATGGTGACCCGGGTGCATGACCGGTGCATGGAGATGCTGGAGGTGGCTCGCCTGGGGAATCGGCATGCTACGGTGGATGCAGCGGAGCGGCTGATTGCCCAGGCGAGGGCTCTGGTGGAGCTGCTGGGTAACAGGGTTAAACGTAATTGATTCTAACTGAGATTTTATTTTATGACTGAAGTTAAGGTGAGGTTGGAGAAGCCGGCTGCGGCGCTTTCTCCGAATAGTGTGTGCGGGTCTACTCCCAGTGGGGTGTGGACGAATCATTTGATTCATATCGGCGCGAAGAAGCGGGCCCGCAAGAAGGCTGTTAAGGCAGCGCAGGAGGTGCTGCGCGGTGGTGCGCCGGATAGTGCGGATTTTCGCCCGGTGGAGTATGTGCTGGTGTGGTATTACCACGGGACTAAGCGCGATGCTGACAACTGCCTGGCGAGTTGCAAGGCGTATCTGGACGGCTGTGCGGAGGTGTTCAAGGTGAATGATCGCGACCTGGAGTGTGCCGGCATCCGCCGTGTGCGGGATAAGGCGCTGCGCGGGTTTATTGAGCTGCGTTTCCGGGATGTGCTGACTCAGCGGGACTGGGAGGCGGAGGGCGGTTTTTGTCTGGAGCAATAAGGAGGGAGGAG
>JAFZGH010000322.1 GCA_017555465.1 Akkermansia sp.
ACAGGGCCTGCCACACCGGCGCCGATGGTGCGGCCATCCAGAGAGGTAGCAGCAATTACCTCTGCGGCAGAGCCGGTCAGGAAGCATTCATCAGCGCAGAGAATATCGAAGCGGTTCATCACCTTCTCCACACAGGGAATGCCCAGTTCTGCGCAGATATCCATCACCGCGTGGCGGGTGATGCCACCCAGGCCACCCTCCGTCAGCGGGGGGGTCTGCACCTCACCATTCACCACGATAAAGATATTATCACCTGTGCATTCGGCCACATTGCCGCGCTGGTTGAGCATAAGAGCTTCGCCGGCACCGGCAGCCACGGCCTCCATCTTGGCGGAAATGCCGTTGAGGTAGTTGAGGCTCTTTACCTGCGGGCAGAGGATATCCGGATTCGGGCGGCGGAAGGAGGAGGTTATCATGCTCAGGCCCTTCTCATACATTTCCTTGGGGTACAGGGCAATATTCTGCACAATGATGAACATGCTGGCCTTCGGGCAGTTGCGGGGATTCAGCCCCAGATCACCCACACCGCGGGTCACCACCAGGCGGATGTAGCCGTCTTCCATGCCGCTGGCTGCCACAGTCTCCTTCGTGGCTTCGCACACTTCCTCAAAGGACCACGGCAGCTCAATCATGAGGTAGCGCATGGATTTGAAGAGACGCACAATGTGCTCCTCCAGGCGGAACACTTTACCAGAATAGAAACGGATACCCTCAAAGCAGCCATCACCATAGAGAACACCATGATCAAAGACAGATACCTTGGCATCTTCCTTGTCAACCAGCTTACCATCGAACCAGATTTTCATGATAATATAAGGAAAAAATTTTCGAGAACGGCAACATTATACGCCCTTTTCCGCACAAGGAAAGTAGAAAAATGCGGCATGCCGGATTTTTATCATTGAACGGCACTGCTCTGCTGTCTATCATAACAGATAAGTATGGAACATCCCGGCCGCAACTGGAACCGCATCGAATGCTGGTGTAACCACTATCTGGCAAAACTACTGCCCAGCCAGGCGCTCCGCTGGCTCTGGGTGCTGGCGCATACGGCCGTGGGCGGGTATATCCTCCTGTCGACACTGCTCGGCAGTCTGGGCTACATCATCTGCCTGGGCTGGCCCATTTACGAGTTCTGCCAGGAAAAGGTGTACGAGGCAGACCCCGCTGTCATCAATCCGGCGCACGAGGGGCGGCTGGTAAGCCTCAAAGGGCAACTCTCCACCACCGAATGGGTTACCGACCCGCTTACCGGGGTTCAGGCCCGCACCCCGTGGCTGAGACGACGCACCAGCTCGCCCCTGCCCCGGATCGCAGCTGCAGAGAAATTCGACGATGAGACCTTCTATGCCAACGAATGGCAGCTGGGGGCATACCGCATTTCTCATTACAAACCGGATTATGTATATTCCAGTATGCTGCTTCCATCTGACCAGCTGCAATTCTCCCAGCCTGCAGAAGGCTACCAGGTGACACCACCGCAACCGGGGGAATCCAGCAGCGTCCTGCTTACTACGGCACAAGGCGAGCCCCTTTGCCTTATCAGCTACTGCAGCGATTCCGCTCCCCTGTATATCGTGGCCCGGCAGTGCGGCAACCAGCTGCTCATGAATGACCCGGCAGCCAAAATCAGCCTGTATCCGACGGGCAATAAAATAACAGGGCATTTCTGGGAGTTTGCCGTGCTGCTGATTATGGGCAGCGTGGCCCATTTCATCATGCTCTGCCTCGCCTTTTCCTGCCTCCGTTCCGCCCTCTGGCATGCCACCGGCGGCAAAGACCTGTTCCGACTGCCGCTCTGCCGGGCCTCCGCGCTGGTGGTGGGCATCTGCTGCTGCCTGTACTGCGGCATTTTCCTGGTATCCGGAGACCATGCCCTCATGTCATTCCATCATACCCCCAGCCACCACGCCATTGCGCCGGGTGTTCTGTTTCTGCTGGGCGGCCTGGGGCTGCTGCACCTCCTCTGGAAACAATGGCGGAAGGCCGCACCTGCGGTGAGATAAGTTCCCGGCCACACGTGTCCCGAAGTTTCATCAGGGCTGTTTTCAAATTCTCATAGTAAAGCTAATTGGCAACCCTCCGCAAAATTGTAATTTGTCGGCGAGCAGCCTGTCTCGGCGAAGCTTTAGCGAAGACGGAAGCGAGCGGAATTTGGAGTCCCGTAGAACGGCAGCCGTTAGCGCGGGGTGGAGCGACGGAGTCGCGGACCCCCGGGTTAAACAATAAAACAACCAGACCCCCGAACACAGTGAGTGGGTGGCAGAAACCTGCCGACGGCTGTAAGGCAGGTTGGACAAACGCGCAGCGTTTGCCCCGCCAGGGGTGAGCCACCAATGGGGTGGTGGCGAATCAAAGCTAAGCATCAACAAAAACGTCGCATTCTGTCACCCGTTCCACGGGTTCCTGTTATTTTTTTTGAGGAAGCAGGCGCTGCGCGTGCTAACGCACGCTTGCACCTGCCTAACATCTGTCGCCCACTACCGTGGG
>JAFZGH010000323.1 GCA_017555465.1 Akkermansia sp.
CTACAAGAATTTGAAAGCAGTCCTAATGAAACTTTGGGACACATGTGGGACGAAGGCGTTTTCTGAACACACGGAGGGGAGCTCTTTCGAACTCCCCTCCGGCGTTATCAGATAATGTTGCGTCTGGCTTTACTCCTCCTCTGCTGGGGGAGCGGCTTTATCCTTGGCGGCTTTCACCAAGGCATCCGTCTCTGCCAGCACCTGGTCAACGGTAGCGGCAGGAACGCCAGCCTTCAACAGGCTCTGGGTAGCGTGATAAGCCTTGGAACGCTCCTCAGAATAGATGAGGCTGTATACCTGGGACTGGCGCTTATCGTAGGCAGCACCCTTCTCCTCTGCCAGCTGGGTCGCAGTCTTGCCATCAGCATTCACAGCTGCGACATCGGCTCCCAGCTGAAGCAGAACCTTCACCACGGCATCATCACCACGCATGGCAGCCAGCATCAGCGGCGTGTAGCCGTTGGATTCCTTCTCGTTGATATCCAGCCCGGCTTTGACGAGCATGGCCACAGAGTGCGGCATGCCGCTCCAGGAAGCCCAGTGGAGGGCGGTAAATCCGTCCTGGTCCTTGGCGTGGATATTCACACCGGGAGCATTGAGGAGCTCCTGCACATAGTAGGTACGGTCTGCATCCTTGGAGAGGGAGAGCTGCGGGTTGTTGAAGTTCGTGTACACGGCCCACATGAGCGGTGTGCGACCGGTGCTGTCCGGCGTGTTCACGAAATCAGCATGCGCCTTTGTACCTTCGGCAAATTCCTTCAGGAAAATGTCGTCCTTACCATCCTGCACGCCGCCCTTGCGGATGAGGGAGACGAGCGAGTCCGTGACCTGCACGGATTCAAAGGGCTTCATGGCCAGGTTGCAGGCGTAGCCCAGAGCCCCCATGATGCACACCAGGATGCACATATCCTTGATGATGGGAAGCCATTCGGTCTTTTGTTGTGTATCAGACATGGTGTGTAAAATCAGGCGTTAGCGGTTACGGTGTTCTCTTCCTCGTCCTTTGCGACCTCTTCTGCGGTGTCTTCCTTGGCGGTGGTTTCCTCGGGGTTATCCGACACGAAGCTGTCCTTGGTCAGAATGATGGCCAGCGGGGAAATAAGGGCCATGATGAGGTAGATGGTCCACATGAACTCGGGGGAATCACAGAAGCCGATGTGGCCGGTATCCATCTTGGCGGCGATGCCATCGAAGCACAGGTAGGAAACCAGCAGACCACCCACCACGCCGTTGATCGGCTTGGCAATGAACATGGGCAGAGCGGAAAGCGACATGTAGGATGCCACCTTGTCCTTGGGGGCTACGCGGGCCACGTATTCAGAGAAACGCGGGCTGAACAGCAGCTCACCAAAGGCAAAGATGAGAATCTGCAGGAAGATGGCCACAAAGTACGCCTGGCCGATGGTTTCAATACCGGGAATGATGAAGTAGGTCTGCGGAGGAACAGCCATGAGCAGCAGAGAGCAGGCTGAAATGCTCATGCCCGTAATCATGAGCTTCACCGTAGAGAACTTATTGAGAATCGGGATGATGAGAATAAGCCCCGTGATAATCACAAAGGGATTCAGTGAGTTCATGAAACCCAGCTTGAAGTCGTCACCAATGGTGCGCAGGTAGTACTGCGGCATCACCAGGAACTGCAGCGTGAACACCAGGCGCACACCCAGGGTAAGCACCAGGAACACGATGAGCTTCTGGAAAGCGCGCTCGCGGGCAACCTGGGCAATCAGCTGCAGCGGACGCTGGGCAGACTTCTCCGTCTTCACGATGCGCTCCTCCGGCACGGCAAAGAAATCCTCATCAATGAAGCGGGTGAAGATGAATGCAATGCAGTTGCAGGCCGTACCAAAG
>JAFZGH010000324.1 GCA_017555465.1 Akkermansia sp.
CCAGTACATCTGCCTGAGTGCAGCCGTTGTCCAGCTGAGCGCAGACCATATTCACGAGTTCTCTCTTGGTGATAGTAGCCATAAGTGTAAAAGTTTGTGGCGGTTATTATAGTTCGCTCTGCTGTCTCGGTCAAGCTCTTTCGGCTTAGATTGTGTCTATTTTTGACACGCCCGCAAGGGTATGTTCAAGTACATTTTCAATCGACTGAAGGAGCGCTCTACGTGGCTTGGCCTTATCGGCCTTGTAACCGCTTGCGGAGCTACCATTTCCGCAGAGCTTGCAGAGCAGATTATCGCAGCAGGCATCGCCATTGCCGGTGCTATCGGCATTGTAACCAAAGACAAGGAGGACAATACCAATGGCTGATACTCTGGCACAAGTGCAAAAGGACGTGCAGTTCTGGCAGCGCTTACTGACCTTTGCCGGATACAAGCCCGGCAAGATAGATGGCGTCAATGGCCGCAAGACCAAGGCTGCAACCCATGAATGGCTCAACGATGCTGCCCACCTGAAAACGGAGTATGGCAGCTTCGATGACCGCTCCGAGCGCAACATTGCCACGCTTACCCCGGAAGCTCAGCGAGCCGCCCGCATCTGGCTCAAAGCTGCCAAGGCTGTAGCTGAAGCCGAGGGGTACGATGTCCGCATCATCTGCGGCACTCGCACCTACAAGGAACAGGACGCACTTTATCGTAAACGCCCGCGCGTCACCAAAGCCCGAGGAGGCCAGAGCATGCACAACTTCGGCATTGCTTGGGACATCGGCATCTTCAAGGGTAAGGAATACTTTGGTGACCATCCCCTGTATGCGAAAGTAGGCAAGCTCTACACTCAGACTCCGGGTATTACCTGGGGTGGAACGTGGACGAGCTTTGTTGACCAGCCCCATTACCAGCTTAGCCTGTACGCCACCAGTACCGCAGCCCGAACCGAGTTTGAGAAATGAGTGCAAAAGGACTCTTCATCAAAGGCTTCACCGAGCAGGAAGTGAAGCAGATACAGGCCAATGCCAAGAAGCTGCTCATGGAGGGTAAGACCATCATGAGCTGGAATGATGGCAGCACGTCTGTTTCCAAGCAATTCACCATGCCCATTACCGACATCTTGGAGGAATGCGCCTACGCTCTGACTCACTTCGAGCGCCAAGCCGATGACGAGTCCCATGCCTCCAGCTCATTATCCCGCGCCCCCTACCGCTTCCCCTTATGAACTTCATCCAACGACTTGCAGCTCGTGTATTCTTCGGCACCACCTCAGTCTTTGAGGGGGCTAATCGTTCCCCGCGCCGGGCATCTGTCCCCGGCAGCGCACCACAGGATGCAACGCTCGACCTTTCGCCCGGCATCCGCTCCGAGCTTGTACGCCGTAGCCGCTACCTTGTAAAGAACAGCGGGTTCCTGCGAGAGATTGTAGGAAGCATGGCTCTTTACTCTATCGGTGACGGCATCCTGCCACAGCCTGCATCCAAAGATGCCGCTTGGAACGAGAAAGCCTTGGACTACTTCACCCGCTGGGCAAGGCATGCCGACATCTCCGGCCGTTTCAACCTGATACAATGCGAACACCTTGCCTGTAAGGCCTTGGACGTGGATGGGGAAATCTTCATCCTCAAAACGCTGGAAAACGGCGAGCCTAAGATACAGCTCATCGAAAGCCATCGCATCGGCTCAACCGACATCGACAACACCGAGTCACCTTTCATTGATGGTGTAAAGCTTTCCGGCGTAGGCAAGCCCGTAGCCTATCGCTTGCTCAAGGACGATGGCGGCTTTACGGATCTGGCAGCTCACGATGTCCTGCACATCTTCGACCCGGATGCCGTTTCCCAGCTACGCGGATTCCCCACCTTGCAGCACAGTATCAACCACATGCTGGATGTCATGGAGTTGCTGGCCTTGGAGAAGCATGCTGTAAAGGACAACGCCGATGTGGCTCGCGTCCTCAAGACCAACAAGGTGAATGTGGATGACCGCGACTTCCGTATTGATACGCCCCGCACGCCCAGCGGCAGCGATGCCGGCTTCCTACAGACCATCCTTGGCGGCAAGCTGGTGAAGCTTCAACCGGATGAAGCTCTGGAGAGTTTTCAGAGCAACAGGCCCAGCCCCACGTTCCAAGGCTTCCTCGATTACCTGCAACGCGACAGCGCATTGGGCTTGTTACCTTACGAGTTCTCCAGCGATTCTTCCAAGGTGGGAGGAGCCGGAGTTCGTCTTATTGTTGCGAAAGCCGACCGCCGTTTCAGTTACCGACAGAATGTGCTCATCGACCGGATGCTTCGCCCGATATGGCTCTTTGTCATCGGGCATGCCATCTCGGCGGGCAAACTGCCACCCGCAGAAAACTGGACGGAGGTCGATTTCGTGACTCCCCGCAGAGTCACAGTCGATGCCGGGCGTGAAAGCCAGCAGAATCGAGAGGACATCAAGGCGGGGTTGAAAACACTTACCGACCATTTTGCCGAGCTGGGCTGTGACATCAACCACGAGCTGGAGACAAGAGCCCGGGAGATGGCACTTATCCGCGAAACCGCAGCCAAGTATGGCCTCGCTCCGCAGGACTTATTTCAATCCTTTACACAATCCTCACCGCAATGAACATCGTAACCGCATCCCCCACGCAGCCCTGGCTGATTACGCTGGAAGCCTACCGGAATCTCGCTGCTGCCCTCGGCACGGCTCTTCCTGTTCAGACAGGCAAAGAAGAAGCTCCTACCGCGCCCTATGCAGCAAAGAACGGAGTTGCCGTAATCCCGATTCACGGAACCATGATGCGTCAGGTTCGCCCTCAGTTGAAAGCTCGGGCTGAAGTCTGGGGCATTCGTCTGTGTGATATGCAGCAGACCTCGGACACACTACGCCAAGCTGCTGCAGATGATACCATCCACACAGTTATCCTCGACATAGATTCCCCGGGCGGTACAGTCAACGGAACGCCGGAGCTGGCTCATGCCGTAGCCACCTTATCCGATAGCAAGCATGTGTACGCTTTCACCTCCGGGCAATGTTGCTCCGCTGCCTACTGGATTGCCAGTCAGACGGATGGCATCTACGCCAGCCCATCTGCCATCGTTGGCTCCATCGGCGTGATACTTCCGATTCTGGATGCCACCGCCCGCTATGAAAAGGAGGGCTTCAAGGTGGAAGTGTTCTCTGCGGGTAAATACAAGAGTACCGGGGTCGAGGGCACCAGCCTCACCGATGACCAGAGAGCCCGCCTTACCCAGCAGGTGCATGCGACTTGGGAGACATTCAAGCAAGCTGTTACCCGCCGCCGCAACATTGATGCAGCCGACATGGAAGGACAGACTTTTTACGGATTAGAAGCGCGGGAGCATTCATTGGTGGATGCTCTTGCCTACAACCTTGATTCCCTACAGGCGAAGCTCGCCATACGCCACCAATTTTGACACCCACCACACTAATATGGACACAATAGACGAACAACTCGATGCTGCCAATGCTCAGGTGGCTGAGCTTACCGCCCAGCTGACTGCGCTGCAGCAGGAAAATGCCACACTACAGGCCGCCAACGAGGAACTGACCGAGAACCTGACTCATACCCGCGAACAGCTTGCAGGGATGGAGGGCGCTCACCGCCAGGCACTCGAAGAGGTACAGCGACTCAAAGCCGAAGCCAAGACCGCCGAGGAACGAGCTGCCGAGTATTACGGAGCAGCTGCCGCCCCTCAGCAGGTAACGACTAAGGGTGACCCTGATGCCGTATCGCTTCACGAGCGCTTTGCTGCCATCAAGACTCCCGGTGAGCAGACTGTATTCCTGCGCTCTCTGACTGATGCTCAGCGAGCCGAACTTTACTCCAACATCTAACCCCACACTCATACACGATTATGGCTAATACACTCACAGACCTCAAAGACGTACGTATCGCACAGGCGGCACTCCTGCCGTGGATGACCGAGCTGATGCCCTTGAGCATCTTCTCTACCAACTTCGGTCCCGATTCCGCCGACAAGGGCGATACTGTAAAAGTCCCCATCGTTGGCGCTCCCTCGCCGTCCTCGGACTTTGCCGGTGACTATACCGCCAATGCCGACAGTCAGGCCAGCTCCATCCCGATTGTGCTCAACAAGCACAAGTTCAAGACTGTACACATGAC
>JAFZGH010000325.1 GCA_017555465.1 Akkermansia sp.
CCCGGGACGCCAGCTGGCCGTGGCGCAGGTGCTGCGCTTCCCCGGTGGTTCGCTGGATGGCGAAACGCGCCGCGCGCAGTTTGACGACGGCACGCCTCTGCCCCTCACCGAAAAAGAATTCGAGCTCTTCCGCTATTTCCTGACCCACCCCGGGCGAGTCATCCCTCAGGAGGAATTGCTGCTGCGCATCTGGGGCAGCCGTAACTCGGTCTCTCAGACCCGCACAGTAGCAGTAACCCTCACGCGACTGCGCGAAAAACTGGGAACAGAAGTTTCCGCCCATATCGAAACCATCCGCGGCCGCGGATACCGTTGGAATGAATCATGAATAAGAAACTGGCACTCATTATCAGCTTTTTCACCCTGCTCACCCTCAGCGCTGCCGCCTGGCTGGCATACGAGGCATTCACGCTCGACTCCCGCCTGATCCAGATTGATAAGGAAGCCCAGCAGAAGCGACTTGTTGCGCTTTCCATCCCCCGCGTGCAGGCAGCAATCAAGAATCTCCTGCGCCAGGAGATTGACAAGCTGGGCTATGCCCCGCCCATCGGCCAGCTGGTGTATGCCCCGCCCACTGAAAACATGCCCGATTATGTGCGAGGCTATTTCCTGCTGACCCCGGCAGGGCTCCAGCTCCCTGAAGGCCAGGAACACCTCCGGGATGAAATCGAGGGCAACCCGGCCATCATTGACACCATCCGCCGCAAGGCTTTCAACCCCGCAGCCCCGGTGTACGACCCCAGCCAGCCAATACACAAAACCATTGACCGCAAAACGCATCTGCCTGTATTCGGCGTATACGAAGCAGAAAACAGCGATTTCAGCCAACCTCTGGAATTGAAAGGCCAGCCCGGCCCCTTCTATTCATGGTACTACATGGACGACATGGTGTACATGCGCAATATCAGCACCACACACGGTTCAGCAGCCGAGGGCTTGCTTCTGAATGCAGATAAACTGGCCGTCCGCCTCATGCCTTTTGTGGAACCGGCGCTGAAAGGCTCCAGCATTTCGCTCTGCAAAAAGAACGAGCCTGCCAACCTCGCCCCCCTACCCATGGTACTGCGCCCGGGAAATGATGTGGAAGTGCCGGATACCGCTGCCCGCCGCGAAGCCATGCGCGGCACGCTGGCATCTGCAGCACTGGTGACCGTGCTGGCCGTGGGCATTCTGTTCGGCCTGCTCTTCTTCTATGCCCGGATGGAGCGCCGCAGAGCCGACTTTGTTTCGGCGGTCACCCACGAACTTCGCACCCCGCTCACCAGCTTCTCGCTCATCACCGAGATGCTCAAAAACAAGCTCGTTCCTGCAGAAAAGCTGGATGAATACCACGAAACCCTCCACCAGGAAAGCCAGCGGCTTGGGCACCTGGTGGAAAATGTACTGGCTTTTGCACGACTGAGCCGCGGCAAACTGCGCGGACGTGCCGATAAAGCCCCCTGTCCGGAGCTGATTGACAGAGCCCTCAGCAAAGTAAACGCCAATCTGCGCGAGGCTGGCTTCAAAGTGCAGGTGAAGCATGACAAGCGAGCCGAGCTGATTGCCCTGAACACGGATATCATCTCACTGGAGCAGATTTTCACTAATCTGGCTGATAACGCCATCAAATACGCCGCCACGGCAGAGCACCCCACCGTCAGCATCAGCACCATGCGCGGGCACAACACGCTCAATATACGCTTTGCCGACAATGGGCCAGGTATTCCGGCCAAGGTTCAGCGGGATATCTTCCGTCCCTTCTCACGCTCCGCCAGGGATGTAGAAGGGCGCAAACCTGGTGTCGGGCTGGGGCTTGCCCTCTCGCGCGACATTGCCCGCAGCATCGGCGGTGAGCTCAAGCTCGAAAAGAGCGATGAGCACGGCACAGCCTTCACGCTGACCCTGCCCCTGGGCTAATGCCGACCAAACGAGGCTACTCGCAGGTGCAGAAAAAAACTCTTTGCACATTCAAACAAAAAAGCCCCGCCATCGCGGGGCCTTTTTATTTAAATTAAAGCTTCTTCCAGGGGAGGGCTGCCAGGAGCTTATCGAACCCGAGGCCGGTGCCTGCAGGAACGGGGAACTCCGGAGAAATGTTCATGCCCATCTCTTCAGAGAACGCATTGGGACGGTACACATGGTGGGTTACCAGCCCACACAGGGGGATTTCCTCTGCGGGCTTGCCAGTGTAGAACACGGCAGCATTGTACGCAGCCCAGCACTGACCCAGCGGGTGATCCATATAAGAAGTGAATACAGGGTGGCCCTTGGTGCTCTGGTGACGGGCAGGCTTCACGATACGCATCATGGGCGTGCTGGTCTGGGCAGGAATACTGCCCTCATTCTGCACCGGCATGTCATATGCCAGGGGCATGCCGGCATCCTGCAGGGACTGCCAGGCGTTCACATCGTAATAGCAGGGGTCTTCCACGAAATCAATGCGCTGGCGCATAGCCTCGGGCAGCATATCCCAGAACTGCAGTGCTTCCTCAGTTGTCAGGGTGCAGTTGAAGTCAACACGCCACTTCCAGTCCGGCACCATGGCAGCCAGGTTCACCAGACGCTCCACCGTGGCGGAAAGCTTGGGAATGACCTTAATTTTGCCAACGCGGAAACCACGCTGGTGCAGGTTGTAAACCTGGGAGGGAGTGGCACTCACAGTAAGCGTCGCATAGCTGCGCGGCACGCTCAGACCGTCAAACAGGCTTACACCCTTGGCCCGGGCTTCACCATCCAGCTCAATGCACTTGAGCGCACGGGCTCCAAGACGCATCGGATTGCCCTCGCGCAGGGCATCCAGCTCATACTCCAGGGGAGAATCCCCCAGCTCCGGCCAGGCCTGCAGACAGGCATAACCACCATTGTCACCACGCAGCAGAACGCCTTCACGAGGCTGGGCTGCGGCTCGGGCGCTCATGGCCCCCACAGGATAAAGAGTGTATGGAGAATAGTGCATGCCCCCTATTTAACCACTTTAACGGCATTTGTCACGCCCATTCTGTGTGTGCATCAGATATTTTGCCCTGAACTTGCGGCATGCGCGGTGTTTGGAGCTTGCAATTCCCGGTGGCAATGGGTAGAATAGCGGCCGTATGAAGACATGTCTGGGCAGTCTGTTGTTGATTCCTGTGATTCTGGCGCTCGTGGTGTCGGTCATCTACCACACCTCCGTGAACTCAGAGCTGCAGTTTGAGCAACGCGATACCAATGCCCAGTACATCAACACCGCCCGTTCCTACCGACCGCAGGTCAAAGAAGCCGGGAAACCCGCCGTTCCTGCTCCGGAAGCACCTGCAAACAAGGCAGCCGCACCTGCCCCAGCCGGGGCCGTTCCCGGACTAGTGGATGATGATGTGGCCGAGGAAGTATAAACTATGAGTACCCCTCTGCAACGCCCTGTTATCGGCTACACCCTCGGTGACCAGGCCGGCATCGGCCCGGAAATCATGCGCGCCGCGCTGCAGGCATTGGCAGGTACAGGTGCCGAATTCCGTCCCATGGGGCCGGCCATCACTGCCACACCCGGCCTCCCCACCCGGGAAACCGCTCAGGCCGCATTCGACCAGCTGGAAGCAGCTGCAGCCGCCCTCAAAGAAGGCAGTATCGATGCCGTAGTCACAGCCCCGGTCTGCAAGGAAGGGCTGCACAGCGTTGGCTTCCGCTTCCCCGGACAGACCGAATTCTTTGCCGCCCGCCTCGGTGTGCAGAACTTTGCCATGTGCCTCACCGGGCAGCGGCTCACCGTGGCACTAGGTACGATTCACACAGCCCTGGCCGATGTGCCCAACCTGCTCACCACCGCTGAACTGGTGCGTATCGGCTCCCTGCTGGCCGGTTTTGTGCGCAGCAGCGGCAAGACATCTCCCCGCATTGCCGTGGCCGGGCTCAATCCTCACAACGGCGAAAACGGTGCTTTTGGGGATGAGGAACAACGCATCATTGCCCCCGCCGTGGCGCAACTCCAGGCTGCCCTGCCCTGGGCGCAGTTCTCCGGCCCCTGCGTGCCCGACTGTGTGTACCGCGATGCCGCTCTCGGCCAGTTCGATGCCATCCTCGCTCCATACCACGATCAGGCTCTCATCCCCCTCAAACTCCTCGACTTTGACAATGCAGTCAACGTCACCCTCGGCCTGCCCCGCTACCGCACCAGCCCCGACCACGGAACAGCCTTCAGCATCGCCGGCAAAGGCATCGCCAACCCGGCCAGCACCATCCGCGCCTTCCAGCTCGCCCTCGCCTGCGCACGCGCACATTGATGCAATCCCAAATTATCAGGAAAAGCTAATCTTTTACGGCTCTTTTTCCTGCGGGGCATCCCCTGCCGGCCATTCCCTCACCCACTCTGTCGGCTCATTATTAAACTTTTCTTAATAAAAACGCCCAAAACAGGCATCAAAACAGGCTTTACGCCCACATAAAAAGCTCGCGCGCACGCGCGCGATACCCAATTTGCGTCATGTTTTTATCAAAATCACCCCGTGAACATTAAAAACTCTTGACCCTACCTCTCCCCGCGAACAGATAAAACGCTTGCAACAGTCCCCGGTCTGTGGTACGATGCGCGCACGTCGCACCTGTTCGGTCCGGCGTCCACAGAGTCACGTATCATTTCACCTTGATTTTTTTTCATCCATGAGCACCATCTTCAAAAAGGCACTCACGCTGGCTGCGCTGACTTTGGCAGCCATCACCGGGCTGCCCGAGGCCCAGGCCGCCTACAACCCCGGCATCACCAGCCGTGGGTTCATTCCGCCTGCAGCCCCGCGCCGCTCCGCCATGCCGGATCGCCGCCTCCCCAACCTGGGGCGCGATAAGCACGGATTCCCGTTCTACCACCCCCGCCAGCTCAACCGCGTGGTGCGCACCACCGCCTACACGCACTCTGAGAGCGACCACATCGGCTATGGTCCCAAGAACGCCATCGGCACTTACCTGAAATACGGAGACCGCGTGCGCAGCGCAGCTGCAGACTGGTCCGTATACCCGCTGGGCACCAAGTTCAAGATTAAAGGAGAACCCTACACCTACGTGGTAGACGACTACGGCAGCGCCCTGGTCGGCACCGCAACCATCGACATCTACCAGCCCAACAAATCCCTCATGCGCGAGTGGGGGCGCCGCGTGGTGGAAATCGAAGTCATCGAGTGGGGCTCCTCCCGCCTGAGCATGGAAAAGCTGGCCGCCCGCCGCGGCTACTCCCACTGCCGGCAGATGTATGCGGCCCTGCAGGAACAGAGCCGCCACCGCAACACTGCCAAGCGCCGCTGATTGCGCGTCACATACGCCGCTTCTTAAACCCGGGCCTGCCTCATCCGCAGGCCCGGTTCTTTACCTGTAATCCCCGCCAGATTCATTGTATGAATCCCATAGTTTTTCGCTAAAGTGGTAGCTACCCACTCATTCCTGCTCCGTACTCGCGGCTATTTTACCGCGTGCAGGTTTAACCTACCACAAAATTTGTATAGATACCAATACGAGGTACCCGTTTTTCCTGACACAATGGATTAGACGCTCAGACCAAAGAAACCGCCTCCTGGTACGAAGGCGGTTTCCTGAAGGAAAAATACGACACCAGCCAGGACATCACGCGTATTGCCACCTTGGGAGAAACAGCTACCCCTTCACAGCTGAGAGCGCACTATCCCGGAACCAGCAACCGCAACGCTGAGCCTACTGGCACTAACAGCCCTGGCAGCACGCCGCAAACGACAATAACACAATTATTCAAGCACCGGGCCGCGACACCGAGTGCACCCCCAATGGGCAGGAGCACGACGATGATATGCGCGGAAAACTGTACAAAGCGCTGAATATCCCTTACTGAAGCCGCCCGGCGGCGTAATCCGTGGCCATGAGCCCCGCACCGATGATACCGGCATCAGCCCCGAAATGCGCGGGCAGCAGACGCAGGTTCTCGTAATGCACCGGGAAAAGCTGCGCTTTCAGGCAGTCCTGCAGAGGGTCGAAAAGTAAATCACCTGCCTTGGCCACGCCACCGCCGATAATGCAGGCAGAGGGCACAAAGGCATACATCATGTTCATGATGAGGCAGCCCAGCTTCTCCGCAAAATCGCGGTAAAGCTGCAGAGCAATGGCATCGCCCGCGCGGGCTGCCAGCTCCAGCTGATACGGGGAGCACTCTGCCACCGTTTTGCGCATACCCGCCTCGGCATAACGAGCCACGGCATCGGCTGTGAATTCATTGTGGCCGATGTATTCCTCCACCGCGCCGCGATTCCCGAACGGCCCGACGCGACCATCGAATGCCACGCTGGTCTGCCCCAGCTCCGCAGCAGAGACATTGCGCCCACGCAGAATGCGGTCGTGCACCACAATGCAACCGCCTATTCCCGTGCCCAGCGTAAGGCACAGCAAGCTGTCCAGCCCCCTGCCCGCGCCCAGCTTCCACTCCGCGTAGCCCATACAGTTGGCATCATTATCCAGCACCACGGGCAGGAGCAACTCGCGCTCCATCACCTCGCGCACTGGCACCTGGTGATTCCACACCGGCACATTCGTGAGCTGGTAGAGCACGCCTTTGTAAAAATCCACCCAGCCGGGCATACCCAACCCCACCGCCACCACCTGCGGGTGCTTGCTCTGCAACTCCTTCATGGTGGCGCACATGGCAGCCATAATCGCCTCAGGGCTATCGTACTCCGGCGTAGGCAGCGGCTCTGCCTTATCCACCAACTCCGCCCCGCACGTCACGCCTATCTTGATGCTCGTGCCGCCAAAATCCACCGCTATGGCCAGTTTGTCACTCATGCGGACATTATACGCAGATGCGCCTGCTTGCTCAAGCCAATTCAAATTCCTGGCCTCATTTATAATCAGACCTTATCTCCCCCTTGCACATCGACCTTATTACATATTTATACTACTTATAATTAAAAGATTACACAAAACCACATTGACACCACGCTGGATTTTTGTTAGATGAGGACGCACGGCCTACCCCGTTCAACCATGTCTCGTTTATCTGCCGTTCTCCTCTCCTTATTCTGCCCATCCTACGTCCTCCATGCCGGAGAACCGGAAATCATCGACATCGTTGAACAACAGTACACGACACCGCACTTCACACTTGCCGCAACAGGCGGCACTCAGGGGCTTGGCATGAGCATCGGCTACCGCTTTAATCCCTACATCGGCGTGCGCCTGCGCGGTGCCACCATCGGCTACGACTGCACTGAAACATGGGGCAACCAGAACACCAGCCTCAACCTCAACGGCGACAACGCGGGGTTCCTCGTCGATATTTACCCCTTCGGCGGCAAGTTCTACCTAACCGCCGGCCTCACCTTCTGCGAAAGCACCATGCGCTACCGCGCCCGCTTCACCCGCGGCCTGGGCGAGGACTGCCACATCCAGATGGGAGGCTTCCACTTCGAACTCCGCGATGACAACGAAGGTGAGCTCTCCGGCAAATACAGCTGGAACAAACTACAGCCCTACATCGGTATCGGCTACACCGATACCCTCATCGACGGCTATCCGCTCTACTACTCGCTCGACCTCGGCATCAACTACATGGGCAGCGGCAAGTTCAGCAGCTCCAACAAAGGCCACTTCGTCTGCCAGGACCCGCAGTGGCTCACCATCAGCGATGCAACCGATGAGCAGATTAACGCCGCCGTCCGCCGCGAAGGCCGAGACTTCTTCCGCTTCGCCGAGCGCCTCCGCATCTACCCTGTTATCCAACTATCCGTCGGCCTGCAGTTCTAAGTCCACCGCCCCTCTGCGGCGTAATGTCGGATGAGGTACACACGCAATGCAAACTTGACGGAATGAGAACAACTTGCTACATTTTCTTTGAATGTTTTTCTACAAATAAGCGTCCCTAACAGATAATCACAGCATTTTTATATGAAATACCATTCCCTTCTCCCGATTGTACTGCTCGGTCTGAGTGTTCCCCCGCTCAGCGCCCAGGAGCCGGCAGCTCCCGCTCCGATAGCAGCAGAAAGCGTGGCCCTTGCAGAGCTGCAGGAAGACCCGCAACTGGTAAAAGGAGAATTGCCCAACGGCGTACGCTACATCATCCGCCCCACGGCAGAGCCCAAGGGGCGCGCCAGTGTCCGCCTGTTCGTGAACGTGGGTTCGCTGGATGAACAGGAGCACGAAAAAGGAATTTCCCACCTGCTGGAACATCTGGTATTCAATGGCTCCCGCAGCTTCAAACGCGGCGAGCTCATTCCCACCATGCAGCAGATGGGGCTGGGGTTTGGCGGCGATGCAAACGCCTACACAAGCCTGCTGCACACGGTCTACATGCTGGACCTGCCGAATCTGAATGAGGAAACGGTGAATTTTGCCTTCACCATCATGCGCGATTTTGCCGATGGCGCCACCCTGGAGGACAGCGCCATTGACCACGAGCGAGGCATTGTGAAGAGCGAGCTCTATGCCCGCGACTCCGCCAGCTACCGCGCCAGCATTGCCATGTTCCGCCAGGCAGCCCCCGGCACCCGACTGCCCGATTACCTGCCCATCGGCACAGAAGAGGTCATCATGGGAGCCCCGTATGAGGTTTTCAGGAATTACTACAAGACCCACTATGTGGCACGCAACATGACCGTGATTGTGACGGGTGATTTTGACCCGGCCACAGCCCGG
>JAFZGH010000326.1 GCA_017555465.1 Akkermansia sp.
ATACAGCGCAAAGACCGGCGCATACGTGGAAAACAGTGAGCTGACGGTCAGCGGAGATATCACCATCTGTGCAGAGGATCATTCCGACACCGAAACAGAAGGCACCGCCTCCTGCGAAAAGACTGACGATGCCCTGAATAAGGAAAACACCGGCGTAGGCGCAGGTATCGCCCTGGGAATCACGGGCAATACGGTGGAAGCCATGCTGGGTGAGAACGCAGCCATCATGAAAGGCTTCGGCAGCCTGACGGTAACGGCGGGCAGCGCAGGAACGACCAATGTAACCGCCACAGCCGGTGCGGCAGGCGGCACCTCCGTAGCACCTGTGGTAGCACTGGATGTAACGGATATCCGTGTCAAGGCCGTAGTAAGCAACAACAGCGCGGCATTGAGCCTGAGCGGCAATATGACCGTAAAGTCCAACAGCAAGCGGAAGAATAAGGCCAGCGCGGATGCCGCTGCGGCAGGCAGCAAGGTAGCGGTAGGCGCAGCCATCTCCATTGGTGTGGTTCGTGTGGATACCATTGCGGAAGCAAACAGAGTGGTGGCGGGCGCACAGAATGTAACCGTCAGCGCGGTCTCCGCCAACGGGGCTGAGGCCATTGCCCACGCAGGCGCCAACGGCGCAGGCGCAGAGGAAGCAGGCGACGAAGAGCCTGAACCGGAACAGCCCGCAGCGGTCGAGCCCAAGGACGAAAATAACGAAGAGCCCAAGGACGAAAATAACGAAGAGCCCAAGGACGAAAATAAGGAAGAGCCCAAGGACGAGGGCGATGCGACCAAGTCCATCAACAAGGTGCTCCAGTCCGGTAAGGCTTTGGCCGGAGATAAGGCAGAATGTCCTGAGGAAACACCTCAGAAGCCTGAGACCAGCGAAGGCCAGGTCAGCGTAGGCGCGGCATTGGGCCTGCTCATTGCTGACGGCGCCACCGGCGCGACCCTGGGTCAGAGTGTGACGGCAACCGGCAACCTGACGGTGCAGACCGCAACGGAAAAGGATATGACCGTTGTGGCAGACGCCAGCGCAACCAACAGCGATACGGGTGTGGGCGTAGCCATCGGCATTCTGGTAGCCGATTCCAACACCGAAATGGTCATTGTCAAGGGCATCGAGATCGTGGCAGGCTCTGTAACCCTGGGCTCTGTTATGGGCGAGATCTCTGAGGAGGAAGAGCCCGAGGAAGCCACCGAGGGCGAAGAGACCGAAACCGAGGAAGATACCCTGGGCAACGGAACCAATGAGATCACGGTAACCACCACCTCCGGCGCAGGTGCCTCCAATGTGGGCATCGCCGGCAGCCTGGCCATTGCCGTGGTGAATATGAAGTATGAGGCAGAGCTGCCCGCGGCCGTGGAAGCGGACGGGGAAGTTATGCTCAGAGCAGAGCAGAAGAATGACATCCATGTATTTGCCGGAGCCGGCAGCGCAGAAGAAGGCGCAGGCGGCGGAACGGGCGTGGGCGCATCCTTCGCGCTGCTGACCGCAAACCTCAAGGCAAGAGCGGAAGTAACGGATGTGGAGATCACCTCCGACGGCCTGACTTTGAAAGCCAGCGCCGAAAGCGAGATCCTGACGCAGACCGTTACCGGCGCAAAGGGTAAGGCAGAGGAAGAAGAGGAAGAAGAGCCCGCAGAGGGTGAAGCAACCGAACCCACCGAGCCCGCAGCCGAGGAAGAAAACAGCGAAGAAACCCTGAATAAGACGCAGATCTCTGTGGGTATGACCGTAGCGGTCATCCAGAGTGATGTCATTGCCCGGATCGGCAAGGGCGCAAAGATCACCACCGGAGCTCTGGCCCTGACCGCCACCGGCAGCGCAACCAGCACCGTACAGGCAGGCGCAGCCGCAGAGGCTACCGGCCTTGCGGTAGGCGCAAGCATCCTGGTAAATGTAGCAAACAGCAACACCCTGGCCACTTTGGGCGGCGAGATCGCAGCAGAAGCAGTCACCGTGCAGGCAGCGGACAGCCTGAAGCAGACCCTGGCAGCGACCGGCGGCGGCAGCGGCGCCAGCGGCGCATACATTGCGGTAGCGGTTATCAAGCAGACCAGCGCAGCGCAGGTCAAGGAAACCAGCAGCCTGGAAGCCGCAAGTCTTAAGGTAGCATCCAGCCAGGAAGGTCTGACCACCGTGGAATCCATCAGCGGCAGCGGAGAGGCCGAGACCGAGGAAGAAAAGAAGGAAGAGAAGGAAAACATCTCCGTAGCAGACGCCCTGGAGAAGGTAGGGAAGCTGGAGGTCAAGGATGGAGAGGGCAACACCCAGAAGGCAGTTGCGGAAAAAGACATCCAGGCCGCGGAAGAGAACTTCAATGCCGGTGCCGAAAGCGCTCAGAAGGAGGGCGAGGCAGCCGCTTCCAAGGATCAGTTTGTAGGCGCCTTTACTGTGGTGGTAGCAAACCACTCCAATACGGCAGAGATTACCAACAACACGCAAATTCAAGTAAACGGCAGCATCGAAGTAGCGGCCAATGGAACAGCCCGCTATGACAGCAAGGCAGACGGCTCCGCGGTAGTACCTTTGGAAGAGAACGAGACCGTAGGCACCAGCGTGGGCGTAGCCGTTGTGGTGCAGGTAGTCAGCGCAGAAAACGTTGCCACGGTTGCCGACGGAAAGATCACGGCAGAAAGCCTGAGCGTGACCGCGACCAGCGGCAGTGAAGCGCAGCATTCCGGCAGCATTGCCAAGGCGCAGGCCGGCTTCAGCGCAGGCAAGTTTGGCCTGGGCGGCGCCATTGCGGTGAATGTATACAGCGCAAAGACCGGCGCATACGTGGAAAACAGTGAGCTGACGGTCAGCGGAGATATCACCATCTGTGCAGAGGATCATTCCGACACCGAAACAGAAGGCACCGCCTCCTGCGAAAAGACTGACGATGCCCTGAATAA
>JAFZGH010000327.1 GCA_017555465.1 Akkermansia sp.
AGGCCCACGGCCTGGCGCACGCGGGTGAGTACCTTGGCGGCCTCCTCGCGGGCGCGGGCGGCGCCGGTGTTGAGCACATCGTCCACATATTCCGGGTGGGCGAGAATCCACTCGCGCTTCTCGCGGGCGGCGCGGAAGTATTCCCAGTAGGCCTCGAAAAGGTCTTTCTTGAACTGGCCGTAGCCTACGCCGCCGGCGTGGTGGGCATCCACCATGGCCTGGTACTGCTCCGGTGTGGCAAAAAGCTTGTAAAGCGCCAGAATGATGGAGTTTTCCGTGGGCTTCGGGGCTTCCAGCGGGGTGGCATCGGTCACGACTTTCTTGTTAATCAGCTTGCGCAGGGGCTTTTCCTCGCCGAAGATGGGCAGGGTGTTGCCGTAGCTCTTGCTCATCTTCTGGCCATCCAGCCCGGGCACCACGGCCGTGGCTTCGGAGATGATGGCTTCGGGCATCTTGAGCAGGCCTTCGCCAAAGGTATCGTTAATTTTGCCAGCGAGGTCACGGGTCACCTCCAGGTGTTGCTTCTGATCCTTGCCCACGGGCACGGCGTCGGAGTCGTAGAGCAGGATATCCGCAGCCATGAGGGCGGGGTAGGCAAAGAGCGCGTGGCTGGCGGCAAAGCCCTTGGCCACTTTGTCCTTGTAGGAATGGCAGCGTTCCAGCAGCCCCATGGGGCACAGGGTGGAAAGAATCCAGGCCAGCTCATTCACCTCCGGCACGGCAGACTGGGCAAAGAAGACCGCCTTTTCCGGGTTGAGCCCGCAGGCCAGAAAATCCACCGCGAGGCCGCGCGTGTTCTCGCGCAGCTTTTCGGCGCTTTCCATGGTGGTCATGGCGTGGTAGTTGGCAATGAAGTAAAAGGCCTCGCCTTTCTCCTGAAGCCGCACGGCGGGCTCAATAGCGCCGAAATAGTTGCCGATGTGGAGCTGGCCGCTGGGCTGTAATCCTGTGAGGAATCGCATATGGTGTGTGTTGTGTGTTTTTGAAATCTGGTGTTATGTGGCCGGAGGCTCATTCTCCCTCCTGGGTGAGCAGGGCGTGCAGGTAACGCGCCAGGCTTTCGGCGGTATAGGCCCCCTCAATGCTGCGCAGTTTCACGCCTTCTGCATAGAATACAGTGGTGGGTACCTTGGTGAGGTTGTAGTCCTCCGCAATGGCCGGGAAGGCATCGGCATCAATCTCCACCACCTGCACGCCTCCTTTCTCTGCCTCGGCCAGCTCCTGCAGCGATTTGCGCATGGCATTGCTGTGGCGGCACCAGGGAGCCGTGAAGCAGAGCAGCAGTGTGCGCCCGGAAACTTCGGTCACCTGCCGCATATCCTGGCCTTCGTAGGTGCTGTACAGTTTGTATTGCGGCCCGCCTTTCAGCATGGTGGGCACCTGTTTATCTGTGCGGATGAGCGCCTGCAGCGATTCCAGCTGGGGATTCGGCGCAGGCTTGGTGGGGGTGGTGAAGGTGGCCGCGCGGTCGCGCTTTTCCTGCTCCGATTCCCCGCAGCTCACGCAGAGCAGGGGAAGCATCAGCAGGGCAAGCAGGCGCGAAATCCGTTTCATGAGCCCAATCTTGCCACTTTTCCGGCAAACTGTCAACATTGTAGCGCGTACGTTCGCATTCATCGCATAGAAAATGCGATATACTGCCCACGCAGCGTCGGAGTGAGCCATTCCATTGCGCAAGGAAGCCACCCCAGCGTTGCTTAACCTTAACTATATTACTCAATCAATTATGAAAAAAACACTTATTACCTTGCTCGC
>JAFZGH010000328.1 GCA_017555465.1 Akkermansia sp.
AGACGCATGATGGCATTTTCACCAAAATCTTTCTGAATCTGAAGCATAGCGGCATCCAGCGCGCGCTGGCGCTGTGCCATCAGCTTATCTTGCTCAAGGGTAATCTCTTTACTCATATGCCACACAGTCTACCCGTTTCCCCACCCCGTTGCAAGCGCAAATTGCGGCACAAAAGTGAATAGTGAATAAGGAATAGTGAATGGGTGAAAATATGCTGGTGATGCTCCATCAGTTAGTGTTGTCAGAACCGCCGATGAGGGAGCATATTTCCTCCGGGGAGAGGTGGAGGAGGAGTTTTTCCAGCCCTCCGGAGAGGAGTTTATCGGCCATGTCTCGCTTGCGGGTGAGCATGGTGTGGATGTTTTCCTCAATGGTGCCGCGGCAGATGAGCGGGTGGATGATGACCGGGTTCTGCTGCCCGATGCGGTAGGCTCGGTCGCTGGCCTGGTTTTCCACGGCGGGGTTCCACCAGCGGTCGAAGTGGATGACGTGGCGCGCGCGGGTGAGGGTGAGCCCGGTGCCAGCGGCTTTGAGGGAGAGCAGGAAGAAGCGCGGGCCGCCGGGGTGCTGGAATTGCTGCACCAGCCGCTGGCGCTCGGCTATGGGGGTGCCGCCGTGCAGTACGAGTCCCGGCGCGCCGAATATGTCGGCCAGGTAGTCATGCAGCGGTTCCATCATGCTGCGGTACTGGGTGAAAATGAGGGCGGCATCGCCTGCTGCGGCAATCTGGCGCGCCAGGTGGCCCAGACGGGTCATTTTGCCGCTCTGCGCGGGTTCGTAGTAGCTTTCGCCCAGGTACTGGGCAGGGTGGTTGCAGATTTGCTTCAGGTGGCTGAGGATGGGGAGCAGGAGGGTGAGGCGCGTCTGCGGGTCGGGTTCGTGGATGATGCTTTGCAACTTTTCCACTTCGCGGGCGTAGAGGCGGGTTTGCTCCGGGGTGAGCAGACAGTAGGCGGGTTGCTCGGTCTTGGGCGGCAGTTCCGGCAGCAGCTTCGGGTCTGTTTTCATGCGACGCAGCATGAATGGGCGCACCAGTCTCCGCAGCGGGGTGTAGTCGGTTCCCATTTTCTGCACCAGGGCGTTGAACTCTTTTTCTGAGCCCAGTAGACCGGGGGTAAGAAAATGGAATAGGCTGCGCAATTCTGACAGCGAGTTTTCCACCGGGGTGCCGGTGAGCGCCACACGTCGCGATGCCTGAAGCTGTACCAGGGCACGGGTGCGTTGCGAGTCTGCGTTCTTGATTGCCTGGGCTTCATCCAGCAGCAGGGCGGGCAGGGGCTCTGTTGCCAGCAACTCTGCCAGTCGCGTGGCCATGCCGTAGGTGGTGAGCGCCACATGGGCGCGGCGCAGCAGCCACATGGGGTTTTGTTGCAGATACGCGGCATCCTGGCGGTTCAGCATGTCGGGATGCAGCACCAGGGTATTGAGCTGCGGGGCAAATTTTCTCAGTTCCTCCTGCCAGTTGGTGAGGAGGGAGGCGGGTGCTACAATGAGCGCCGCGCGGTCATTTAGCGCCCCGGTGGCGTGTAGATGCGCCAGCCAGGCGATGACCTGGATGGTCTTGCCCAGTCCCATATCATCTGCCAGACAAGCCCCGAATCCTGCCTCCGTCACCCCCAGCAGGAATTGTACACCTTCTTTCTGGTACGGGCGCAGCATGCCGGCAAGCGGGGTGGGAATCTGTGCCTGCTGCGGGCTGAGGGAGAGTTGCTGCAGGGCCGCTTGCAAATCCGGCGAGGCCACGGCGCGCATGCCGTCCTCTGGCGGGGGAATGGCGGGCAGGGCATCGCTGTGCTTGCCGAGCAACCAGCGCAGCCCCGCCAGCAGGGGAATGCCCCCGGCCGCCATGCGGGTGGCCTGCCGCCAGCTGTTGAGAAGCTTTTCGAGTTTTTCCTTATCCAGCCGCACCCA
>JAFZGH010000040.1 GCA_017555465.1 Akkermansia sp.
GAATCCTTTGTATCCTTTCTTGACCAGATTGGGCAGATTGCCGGAGTGGTCGATGTGGGCATGAGAGAGCACGACGCAATCAATTTCTGCCGGATTGAAATAAGGGAACTCCCGATTGATGCGCATCTGATCCTCGCGGTGGCCCTGGTACATGCCGCAATCGAGGAGGATTTTCTTTCCGTTGACTTCCAGCAGATGCTGGGAGCCGGTAGTCGTTTCAGCTGCTCCACAGAAATGAATTTTCATCACCCTGTACTCTACCTGATATATTCCATCTTTTCAAGTAAAAAGGGGGAATAACAGGCTTTTTCGTCTGAGGTCGGGAGTCAGGGGGTAACGATGAGGTGGTCGTCAAGCGGGAAGTTGTGGCGGGTGCAGAGGCCTGGTTCACGCAGGAAATAGTGCCACCATTCCTTGCTGTAGTTGCGCATGCCTGCGCGGGCCATGGTGTCGCGCAGCAGCAGTCGGTTAGCCTGCTGTTCTTTGGTGAGCCCTGCGTATACGGTGGCGGAGCTGGCATCCAGAAGGTCGTGGCGTCCGCCCATGTCCAGCTCCTTTCCGGTTTTGAGGTCAATGATGGTGAGGTCTACGGCAATACCCCAGCTGTGCTCTGAAGTGAGGCCGATGTAGCGGTTCTCATAGATGCCGCGTTTCGTGATATTGGGGTAGAATTCGGCTCGTGTGCTGTCGTCTGCCGTTTTGGACCATGCGTAGAAATCTGCCAGAGCGCGGTGAGGGCGGTAGGCATCCCAAATGAGCAGTCCGAGACCTTTTGATTCGAGTTCCTGCTGCGCCTTCTGCACTGCCAGGGCTGCATCTTTTCGCAGAATGGCTCGTGTTCCTTCTGTATAGCCATCAATGGGGCGGCCCACAAAATTGTCGTTTCCGCAATACTTGAGGTCTACCTTGATGCCCGGGACTACGGTATCAAGGTAGCAGAGCTCTGTCGGCATGGGGCGTTGCTCTGCAACCACCTGCGGTGCAGGGATGGGACTGCATTGGGGCAGGAACAACAGGGCTGCTGCAATGGTGAACAAGGACTTCATACGTGGAGTATAGCACCTTTTCTGAAGAATAACAAGTGCAGGGCGCGTTTTCGGCTTGCTCGTGGCGCAGGGTGTGTTAGAATGGTCATGCTTACCCCTTTCTACACGATGAAAAAGAGTTCTTCTGCCTGGAAATATGTGCTGATTCTGGCGGCGACCGGTGCGGTGGCTGCTGTTGGCGGCAAGGTTTCTCAATGCGTGGTGGATTCCATGCACGCTTCTACCCAGATTCCGCCCATGGAGCCGGCTAAGGCTGATGCTGTGGCCCGGCAGATTCTGGAAATGAAATGCGCAGATTGCCATGCGCAGGATGCTTCGTACAGCAAGTTCTGGAATTTCTTCTCGTTCGGCTTGCTCTCAGACCATGTAGATGGTGCAAAGCGGGCCTTTACGCTGACGCCTGATTACAGTGTGCGCTCCGGCAATGTGGATTACTTGAAGATGGACTATGTGCTGCGTACCCGCCGCATGCCCCTCGCATCGTACAGCGCGGTGCATCTGGGTTCCCGTCTGACTCCTACGGATGTGGCTATTCTTCGACAGAAGTACAAGGAACAAGGGGCCGAAGCGCGAGCATTTGCGCCGATTGCTGCTCCGGCTGCGCCGCAGACAGATTTGGAAAAAGCCCGTATTTACCTGGGCTACAAATTGTACCATGACGGGCGCCTTTCTACGAATAACCTGGTTTCCTGTTCCTCCTGCCATGAGCTGACCAAGGGCGGAACAGATAACCTGAGCAAGTCAAAGGGTGTGCCCGGCCCGGACGGTTATCCCCAGCTGGGCGGGGTGAACGCACCGACTACATTCAACGCCGCTGGCAATATCCGCCAGTTCTGGGATGGCCGCGCTGCTGACCTGAAGGAACAGGCCGGTGGCCCCCCCTTGAATCCGGTAGAAATGGGCTATGCCTGTGAGGCTGATTGGGATATCATTGCGCACAAGCTCTCCAATGACCCGGAGCTGGTAGCCTTGTTTGCCTATGTGTTCGGGGAGCGCGGTATCAATGCCGATACCATCACGACGGCCATTGCGGCGTATGAGCAAACGCTGGTGACTCCGGATTCTGCCTTTGATGCTTACCTGAAGGGAGATGAAAAAGCACTTACGGATACACAGAAAGCTGGCATGAAGTCCTTTGTGGAGCTTGGCTGTGCTACCTGCCACAGCGGCCCCACCCTGGGCGGCATCAGCTTTGAGTACATCAACACCCACGGTGATTTGCGTGCTCTGGCTACGCCTGCGGGATACAATGAGGGAGCATTCGGTCTGCGCGACTTTACGAAGAAAGAGGAGCACAAGGATATGTTCCGCGTGCCGAATCTGCGCAATGTGGCACTGACTGCGCCTTACTTCCATACAGGCACGGTGAACAGCCTGCAGGAGGCTGTGAGCATCATGATTAAGACTCAGAATGGAGCAGGGGCTGCAGATGATACCACGGTGAAGAATATCACACGTTTCCTGGAAGCGCAGACTGGTAAGCTTTATGGCAAGCCTGCCAATGCACTGACACCTGAGGATGTGCAGCTGCAACCCGTGATTCCGCAGCAATGATTCGTTTTTCTGTGCTGGCCAGCAGCAGCCGTGGCAATGCCACCGTCATTTCCGGCGGTGGCACCCATGTGCTGGTGGATACGGGAATTTCAGCGCTGCGCATCAGAAAGGGCCTGGCAGAATGCGAGCTGAGTGATGCGCAGCTGTCAGGTGTTTTTTTCACGCATGAACACCAGGACCATGTCTGCGGTCTTGGGGTGCTTTCCAAAAAACGCTCACTGCCTCTCTACTGCAGCCGCTATCTGTCCAAGGATTTGCGGGGAATGGCCCCGAATGCGGCCATGACTTATCTGGAGCCGGGGCAGACGGTGCAGGTGGGGGCTCTGAAGGTGACTCCGTTCTGCGTGAGCCACGATGCGGCTGACCCGCTGGGCTATATTTTTGAATGCGAGGGAGTTCGGCTGGGCTATGTGACAGATACAGGCATTATCATGCGCGGCATGCCGGAGATGCTGGCCGGAGTGCAGGGGCTTTATCTGGAATCCAACTATGATCCGGAGATGCTGGAGAACAGCGGACGCCCCTACGAATTGATTAACCGCATTTCCGGCAGGTGGGGGCATCTTTCCAATCATCAGGCCTGCGAGTTCATCCGTACCATCGGTCATGCCGGTCTGCAGCATCTGGTTCTGGCCCACATCAGCCCGGAATGCAATACCCCGGCCAAGGCCCAGGCCTGTATGCGCGCCACGCTGGACGAGTTGCAACTGCCCACGCAGCTGCACTGCGCGGCCATGTCCACGCGGCTTCCATGGATTGAGCTTCATTAAGGGGCCGTCCGGGCCCTGTAAGCCAGATTCTGTCCACCCGCGCGAGGCGGGCTGTGTGGCCATTTTTCTCTGCACCTGTTGCCAGGCGAGCCCTGCGTTTATAGCAGGGTGCAACTAATACCCGGGAATACAGCGGGCAGGCGACCCTTTCCCTGTTTGTCTTGCATCGCGTGGGGTTTTCCGTGCCTCCGTCGTTACCTTCGGAGCGGTGGGCTCTTACCCCACCTTTTCACCCTTACCCTTGCGGGCGGTTTGTTTTCTGTGGCACTTTCCGGCCACCCGGCATTGGCTCCGGGTGTCTCCTGCTTTCACAGGACACGCTGCCTTGTGATGTCCGGACTTTCCTCTACGGGACTGGTTACCCGCAGCGGCCACCCGGACCCGGACGGCACAGCGAGAGTACACCGAATGCACCGCCATGGCAAGCCAAATCACCCCATTTGGCTTGATTTTGTGCGTTAGATGGCGTAGAATACACCGCATATGAAGAAACGCGTGGTTATTCTCGGCTCTACCGGCAGCATCGGCACCAGCGCCCTCAAAGTGGCGCGCGATATTCCGGAGCGCATGGAGGTGGTGGC